>DAHVFK010000113.1 GCA_027317055.1 Betaproteobacteria bacterium
GTCGATAATCCCGTGCTGTACTACGACAACAACGTCGGCGGCAGCGTCGCACTGCTCGAAGTCATGGCGCGCCACGGGGTGAAGCGGCTCGTGTTCAGCTCCTCGTCCACCGTGTACGGCGAACCCGAGCGCCTGCCGCTGACCGAAGCCCACGCCCTGCGGCCGGCGAGCCCCTATGGCAAGACCAAGCTCGTGATCGAGCACATCCTGGCCGACGCTGCCGCGGCCGACCCGGAGTTCGCCTACGCGGCGCTGAGGTACTTCAACCCGATCGGCGCCCACCCCTCGGGCCGAATCGGCGAGGACCCGCGCGGGGTGCCGAACAACCTGTTCCCGTACCTGACCCAGGTTGCCGCCGGCCGGCTGCCGAAGCTGCGCGTGTTCGGCAACGACTACCCGACCCCGGACGGCACCGGCGTGCGCGACTACATCCACGTGACCGACCTCACCGCCGGGCACCTCGCCGCACTCGCCTTCCTGCAAAAGAAGCGCCGCTCGATCACCGCCAACCTCGGCACCGGGCGCGGGTACTCGGTGCTCGAGACTGTGCGCGCGTTCGAAAAGGCCACCGGCGTAAAGGTGCCCTGCGAGATCGTCGCCCGCCGCCCGGGCGACATCGCGAGCTGCTACGCCGACGCCTCGCTCGCGGCGCGCGCGCTCGGCTGGCGCGCGAAGCTCGGGCTGGAGCAGATGTGCCGCGACGCCTGGCGCTGGCAGGGCGCGAATCCGGACGGCTATCCAGGCTAGAATCTCCCCGAAAGGGGGAAAACCGATGAAGCTCAGAATCTCCGCATTCGCCGCGGCCGTCGCCTTCGCGCTCGCCGCACCCGCCCGCCACGCAGGCGCCCTGGAGCTCAAGTTCTCGACCTTCGTTCCGCCCACCCACGGCTTCGTCACCGACGTGCTCGTGCCGCTGGGCAAGGAAATCGAGAAGAAGTCCGGCGGCGCGGTCACGGTGCGCGTGTTCGCCGGCAACTCTCCGTTCGGCAAGGTCGCCAACCAGGCCGACCAGGTCAAGCAGGGCGTGGTCGACCTCGCGTTCGGCCTGAACGGCATCCCGCGCGGGCGCTACCTGCGCACCTCGATCATGGAAATGCCGTTCGTGGCCGAGAGCGCCGACCTCGCCACCCGCACGCTGTGGGCGATGCGCGACGGCGCGCTGGCCGAGGACTGGAAAGGCTTCAAGCTCGCCGCGCTGCACTGCCACAACCCGGGCCTGTTCCACACCCGCGACAAGCGGCTCGAGTCGATCTACGACGTCAAGGGTCTGCGCATGCGCGCGCCCAACCCCTCGACCCAGGACCTGCTGGCGTTCCTGGGCGCGACGCCGGTCGGCATGCCGCCGGGGCAGGTGTACGAGAACCTGGAGAAGGGCGTGATCGACGGCGCGGTCTTTCCGTGGGACGCGATCAAGGGCTTCCGGCTCGAGAGCCTGCTCAAAGAACACCTCGACGCGCGCGTGTACACCGCGTGCTTCCACTTGGTGATGAACCCCGAGCGCTTCGCCACCTACCCGCCCGCGGTGCAAAAGGCGATCGACAGCTCGATCGGCACGCCGCTGGTCGACAAGTTCGGCGCCTGGTGGGCGCAATGGGACAAGGCCGGCTACGACGCGGCGATGAAGGCCGGCGGCACGCTGGTGCCGGTGTCGAACGCCACGCGCGAGAAGTGGCGCGAGCAGCTCCAGCCCGTGGTCGACCAGGAGCTCGCCAAGCTGGAAAAGGAAGGCGTGCCCAACGCCCGCGCGATCTACGACGAGATGCGCCGCACCGAATCGAAGCTCGCTAGATAAAAAAGGGACAGACCCCATTTTGGCTTCATAAAATGGGGTCTGTCCCCGGTTTTCTCTCCCGCATGGCAGACCGCGCCGCCTGCGGGCTCGCCTACGCCGGCATGGCGCTGCTGTGCGGCGCGATGCTGGTCCAGATCTCCGACATCGCCACGCGCCGCACGCTCGGCTTTTCGATCCTCGGCAGCATCGACCTCACCCAGCTCGGGGTCATGGGCTGCGTGTTCCTCGCCATGCCGCTCGCGTTCCTGCGCGGCACCCACGTCGGCGTGGAGTTCCTTACCGACAAGCTGCCCGCGCCGCTGCTCGGCGCGGTCAAGCTCGCCGCGGGCCTGATCGGCGCCGCGTTCATGCTCGCGCTCGCCTGGTACGGCCTGCTGCAGGCGAGAATCGCGCTCGCCCAGGGCGACAAATCGGTCACGCTCGGCATCCCGATGATCCTTTACTGGGCGCCGCTGCTGGTGGGGACCCTCGCATCGGCGGCGACCGCGCTCATCGCCGCGCTCGGCGCGCTGCGCCGGGGCGAGGCCGCCTGATGCAAGGCCCGGTCCTCGGCCTGGCGGGCTTCGGCGCGGTGCTGCTGCTCATCGCGCTCAGGATTCCGGTCGGCATCGCCATGGGCACGGTCGGCGCGCTCGGCTACGGCCTGACCTACGGTTGGTCGAGCCTCGCCTTCGTGCTCGGGCGCGCGCCGTTCGATTCGGTCTTTCCGGTCAGCCTGTCGGTGGTGCCGCTGTTCGTCATGATGGGCGTGTTCGCCGGCCGCACCGGGCTGTCGCAGAGCCTGTACAACTTAGTAGCCGCCTTCATCGGACACTTACGCGGGGGCCTGGCCATGGCCACCATCGGCGCGAGCGCCCTGTTCGGCGCGGTGTGCGGCTCCTCGATCGCCACCGCCGCCACCATCGGCCGCATCGCGCTGCCCGAGATGCGCCGCCACGGCTACGACGACCGGCTCGCGGCGGCCTCGGTCGCCGCCGGCGGCACGCTCGGGGTGATGATCCCGCCCTCGATCATGTTCGTGGTCTACGGCCTGATGACCGAGAACCCGATCGGCAAGCTGTTCGTGGCCGGCATCCTGCCGGGGTTGCTCGGCACCGGCCTGTACATGACCGCAGTGCGCTGGATCACCTGGCGCCACGCCGGGATGGGCCCCGCCGCCGAGCGCCACCGTTGGCGCGAGCGCCTGCGGGGGCTGCGCGAGGTGTGGCAGGTGGTGCTGCTGTTCGGCGTGGTACTGGGCGGGATGTACCTGGGCTGGTTCTCGCCCACCGAGGCCGCCGCCGTGGGCGCGTTCGGCGCCTTGCTGCTGGCGGCGATCGGCGGCGCGCTCTCGCGCGAGGTGCTGGCCAAGGGCCTGATCGAGACCGCCGGCACCACCGCGATGATCTTCATGATCCTGATCGGCGCCTCGGTGTTCAACTTCTTCGTCGACGCCACCGGCCTGACCCAGGCGATGATCGGGTTCATGCGCGACCTCGGCTGGGGCCGCTTCGAGGTGCTGGCGGCGATGTGCGCCTTCTACATCCTGCTCGGCTGCCTGATGGACAGCCTGTCGATGATCCTGCTCACGCTCGGCGCGGTCTATCCGCTGGTCAAGTCGTTCGGCTTCGACCCGATCTGGTTCGGCGTGCTGCTGGTGACGCTGTCCGAGATCGGCATGATCACCCCGCCGGTCGGAATGAACCTCTTCGTCCTGCAAAGCGTCGCCAACATCCGCCTCGAGACCATCGCCAAAGGCATCCTGCCCTTCGTCGCCGCCGACGTCGTTCGCATCGCCCTCATCGTCGCCTTCCCGCTCCTGGCGACTTGGCTCCCCGGCCGGATGTAGGGACAGACCCCGGTTTTGCTTGGTTTTGTTTTTCGGGGTCTGTCCCTGGTTTTGACCTAATCGGGGTCTGTCCACGGTTTTCGCGCGACGGCGAAGGCGACTTGGTTTAAGCTTTCCGTTCTTGCCTTGCGCGCGGGAGAAGTCTCATGTCCGAAGTGCGTCAGTTCACCGCCATCATCGAACGGGAAGACGACGGCTATGTCGCGCTCTGCCCCGAGTTGGACGTTGCGAGCCAGGGCGGCTCGATCGAGGAAGCGCGCAGGAATCTGTCCGAAGCGGTCGAGCTGTTTCTCGAGGCCGCCGACCCGAAGGAAATCGCGCGGCGGTTGCACAACGAGGTGTTCGTCACCCGCCTCGAGATAGCTGTTGGCTAGGCTTCGCGTCCTGTCCGGACGCGAGGTGTGCCGGATCATGGCGGCGCAAGGTTTCGAGCAGGTCAGACAGCGCGGCAGCCACATCGTGATGCAGAAGCGTGAAGGGAGCAGTACCGTGACGGTGCCGGTGCCTGATCATCGCTAAATTCGCATCGGCACGCTGTTGGCGATCATTCGCCAGTCCGGCCTTGCTCGAGAATTGTTCGAGTAGGGACAGACCCCGGTTCTTCCTGGTTTTGCCTGGGGACAGACCCCGGTTCTTCCTGGTTTTGCTTCACAGGGGTCTGTCCCCGGTTTTAGTTAAACTCCCCCGATGCCCAAATCCAAAGACGTCTTCACCGTCGCCCACCGCGTCAGCGAGGCAGACCGCGTCGCCGCCAACCGCCACCGCGGCGGCATCCTGTGGTTCACCGGCCTCTCGGGCGCGGGCAAGAGCACGCTCGCGATCGAGCTCGAGAAAGCCCTCTTCGCACGCCGCTACCAGGTCTATACGCTCGATGGCGACAACGTGCGCCAGGGCCTCAACACCGACCTCGGCTTCTCGCCCGCGGACCGGACCGAGAACATCCGCCGCATCGGCGAAGTCGCGGCGCTGTTCGCCGAGGCCGGCTTCGTCGTCGTCACCGCGTTTATCTCCCCGTACCGCGCCGACCGCGAGCGCATCCGCGCCCGCCACCCGAAATACTTCAACGAGGTCTACATCAACGCCTCGCTCGACGTGTGCGAGGCGCGCGACACCAAGGGCCTCTACCGCCGCGCGCGCGCCGGCGAGCTGAAGGAGTTCACCGGCATCTCCGCCCCCTACGAGCCGCCCGCCGCCGCCGAGCTCGAAGTGCGCGCCGGCGAAAAGTCGATCGAAGCCTGCCTCGCCGACCTGCTCGCCTTCGTCGAGCGCCGGCTGGCGTTGAAATAGGGACAGACCCCGGTTCTTCCTGGTTTTCCTACCGCAGCCCGAGCTGGATCCTCAGCGCCTGCTCGATGCCGAGCAGCTCCGAGGCGGAAACCCTGCCGATGCGCTTCTTCAGGCGCTGCTTGTCGGCCGTCATGACCTGGTCCGCCTTCGCCTTTCCCGCCGCGCCTTTGACCGCCACCGGCGCCTCGAACACGTACAGCCTCGAGACATTGCTCGTGATCGGCACCACCTGCACCCGGTGCATTGCGGCGTTCGCGGCGTCGTTGCTGACGATCACCGCCGGCCGCACCTTCTTGACCTCCGACCCCGGGGCGGGCTCGAAGTCCACCCACCACACCTCACCGCGTTTCATCCACGCCCCCCGCGAGGCCCTCGGTCCAGCCGCGCGCCTCGCGCTCGCGCGCCGCGTCGCGCGCCGCCTCCCGGTATTGGGCGCTCAGGTCGCGCTGCGCCACGTGCGGGCGCGCCAGGTCCTCGATGAATTTGCTGATGCTGCCGCGCCCCACCACCCGGTGCAGCCCCTCGTACACCGCGTCGTCGATCATGATGGTCAGTTTCTTTGCCATGGCCGCCCTCCCTGCCGATACGTGTAATTATACGTATTGGCTCGCCGCCCGGAAATCGGGGTCTGACCCCGGTTTTCGGAACCCGGGATAACCCCCTACGCCGAGGAGTACGGCATGCCGTGGCTGTACGGCGCGGCGGCGCTCACCAACCTCGCGCGCATCGGCAGCCGCGAGCACTGGGTCTCCGACACCGTGGCGGGCTCGCTCATCGGCTACGGGCTGGGTTATCTTGCCTGGGACGCGCAGCACCAGGCGCGGCTGAAAAAGAACGGCCCCACCGTGCTGCTCGGGCCGCAATCGGTGAACCTGGCATGGCAGCTCAACTGAAAATAGGGACAGACCCCATTTTTCCGCCTGGCAAAAAAATAGGGTCTGTCCCTATTTTTCTGGTCCTGGGGCTGATCCCCTTCCTGCTCGCCTGCAAGGTGATCGACCCCGAGCTGCAGGGCAGCTACGCGGGGCCGTGTGTGAACGGGTTGGCCCAGGGCGAGGGCTATGCCACCGGGATCGCGACCTACCGCGGCGGCTTCAAGGCCGGCAGGAAGGACGGCCAGGGGGTGAAGAGCTGGCCCAACGGCGACCGCTACGAGGGCGAGTTCGCCAACGACAAGCGCAACGGCGAAGGCAGCTACCGCTACGCCAGCGGCGACGTGTACACGGGCGAATGGAAGGACGACGTGCCGGTCGGCGCGCCCACGCCGATGATGCTCGCGCAGCGCCGCTTCCGCGAGGAATCGCGCAAGGCGGTGGCGAAGGCCGGGCAGAAGGTGTGCCGCGCGATGCAGGTCGGCATCGCCGGGCGCGAATGGGTCCGCGGCACGGTGGTGGGCGTCAACGGCGACAATGTCGGGGTGCGAATCGACGAGCCGGGCAGCCACGGCGAGACGATCTCGGGCGTGGAAATCAGGCAAGGCGAGGTGATCTGGGATGCGCCGTACGACTGGACGCCCTGCTGGTAGCCCTGCGCGCGGCTCGCGCGTCGCGACGCTGCTGATCGTCGCGCTGCTCGCCGTGGGCGGCGTGTTCGCGCACTACCGCGTCGAGACGCTGACCTACTACCCGACCGCCAAGGTCGAGCAGCCGGGCGGGTTTTCCTTCAGCGTGGTGCAGGCGCTGCAGCCCAGCCGCGCCGCCTGCGGCGAGGCGAACGAGCGCCTGCTCGATCCGCTCGAGAAAACCTGCAAGGGCTGCACGGTCGCCTACGCGCGCTGCCGGCGCGAGATCGACGGTACCGACCTGTTGCTGATGACCGAGGCCGCGCCGTCGTTCTACGTCGTGGTCGCGCCGGGGCTGCGCATGCGGGTGAGCGGGCCGGCCGGCCAGATCGACGACGTGTGCGACAACATCGCCGCGCAGCTCGCGGCGAGCGGACGGGCGAACGCGAGCTGCCTTCACCCGCGCAGCGCGCAGCACGCCGCGCGCTGAAAACAAAAAGGCCCCGGGAAAACCCGGGGCCCTTCTAACCGGCTGCCTGAGCAACCGGAAGGAGGTGCTTGGCTAGTGGCTCGTGGTGCTGGTGCTGCCGCTCGCGCCGATCACCAGCGCGGCGCCCGCGCCGATTGCGACCACTGCGGTGGCGCTGAGGCCGGTGCCGACCGTGCCGCCGGTGGCTCCGCCCGCTCCGTTCCCTGTGCTGAGCGCTGCCGAAGAAACCGGTCTCCCCAGACCGGCCAGTCCCGTGAGACTTTTGTCACAGTAGTACCGCAGCCGACGAAAATCAATCCCCTTTTCGCGGTAGGCGCTTGATTTATCTTCAAGTCCAGCCCGCGCTTTTGATACGATTTGTCAGACATCGGAGAATCAGGATGAAGAAGAGCTCGCCGCGGCTTTCCTACCAAAGCGGATTCGGCAATACCTTCTCCAGCGAGGCGGTGCGCGGCGCGCTGCCCGTGGGACAGAACTCCCCCCAGCGCACCCCCAAGGGCCTCTACCCCGAGGTGCTCTCGGGCACCGCGTTCACCGCGCCGCGGGCGGAGAACCAGAGCACCTGGATGTATCGCCTGCGCCCTTCCGCGATGCACGCGGCTTACAAAAAGATGTCGCACCCGACGCTCGCCTCGGGCCCGTTCGACGACGCGGGCGCGCAGCCCAACCGCATGCGCTGGGACCCCTTCCCCCTGCCCTCGAAGGCCACCGACTTCCTCGACGGCCTCGCCACCCTCGCGGGCTCGGGCAGCCCCGAGGCGCAGGCCGGGATCGCGGTGCACCTCTACCGCGCCAACCGCTCGATGGGCAAGCGCGTCTTCTGGAACGCCGACGGCGAGATGATGCTCGTGCCGCAGCAGGGGCAGCTTGCGATTTTTTCCGAATTGGGACGACTGGAAGTCTCACCGGGAGAGATCTGCGTCATTCCGCGCGGGATGAGATTCAAGGTCGAGCTGCCCGACGGCGCGGCGCGCGGCTACGCGTGCGAGAACTACGGCGCGGCGTTCCGCTTGCCCGAGCTGGGGCCGATCGGCGCTCAAGGGCTGGCGCAGACGCGCGACTTCCTCGCGCCGGTGGCGGCGTTCGAGGACGAAGGCGGCAAGCACCAGGTGGTGTCGAAATACCTGGGCGGCCTGTTCGCGATGGAGCTTTCCCACTCGCCGCTCGACGTGGTGGCCTGGCACGGCGACTACGTGCCCTACAAGTACGACCTGGCGCGCTTCATGGTGATCAACACGGTGAGCTTCGACCACCCCGATCCGTCGATCTTCACCGTGCTCACCTCGCCCTCGGGCGCGCCGGGCGTGGCCAATTGCGATTTCGTCATCTTCCCGCCGCGCTGGATGGTGGCCGAGCACAGCTTCCGCCCGCCGTGGTTCCACCGCAACGTGATGAGCGAGCTGATGGGCCTGGTGCGCGGCGTGTACGACGCCAAGGCCGAGGGCTTCACGCCCGGCGGCGTGTCGCTGCACAACTGCATGAGCGCGCACGGACCGGATGCGGCGAGCTTCGACAAGGCCACCGCCGCGCAGCTCAAGCCGGTGAAGCAGGAAGACACGCTCGCCTTCATGTGGGAGTCGCGCTGGGTGTTCAAGCCGACCCGCTTCGCGATGCAGGCGCGCGAGCGGCAGAAGAACTACGACGCAGTCTGGAACGGCTTTCGCAAGAACTTCCCCGGGAAAAAATAGGGACAGACCCTATTTTCCCGGCTGAATGGGCAAAAGGTAAAGAAATAGGGTCTGTCCCTATTTTTCCGGAAAGGAGCAACATGCAGCTCGACGAGACGCACGACCCCAAGCGCACGAGCTGGGTCGCCTCGGCCAACGATCCGGGCTGCGATTTCCCGATCCAGAACCTGCCGTTCGGCATCTTCCGCCGCCGCGGCACGCTCGAAGCGCCGCGCGCGGGCGTGGCGATCGGCGACCAGGTGCTCGATCTCAGCGCCGCAGCCGCGGTCGCGGGCTTCGAGGGCGAGGCGGGCCGCGCCGCCGACGCCGGGCGCGCACCGAAGCTCAACGCGCTCGCCGCGCTCGGGTGCGAATACTGGCACCCGCTGCGCCTTGCGCTCTCGCGCGTGCTCGCATC
>DAHVFK010000114.1 GCA_027317055.1 Betaproteobacteria bacterium
CTGTCAGGGTAGTCGCGGCACACCTGGGGGCGTGATTCGTAGACGGTGCAGCGGCGCGTGTCCTGGTCGAGAAACTGGCACACGCTGTCGAATACCTTGTCCTTGCGGTGGCGCAGCACCGGCGCCTTCTCGCCGGCGTCGTACTTGGTGAAGCGCTCCCGTGCCTGCTCGAACGTCAGGCCGAAGTGCCTGGCCAGGCGGGCGATGTCGCGCTTGCCGATCTCGATCAGCGGATAACTGCAGCAGTAGCCCGGGCACTTGGCGCAGTTGTAAGTGCGGCGGGGGTTGCCGCTGTGGCGCATTGCGTTCTTCACCGGGATCGGGAACGCGGCACCGTTCTTGCCGTTCTTCATTTAAGCAGGATCAAGAAAAGAAGTCGCGCATTCTACGCGAGTTGGGTGACGGATTTCGCGTTTAACCCTTTCTGCGCCGTGGTTCGTTTCACCCCTCTATGAGCCTGCCGCGGTGGCGGGCGCAATATTGAAAGGAGAGGGGATGAAAAAGCTCAAGATGATCGGCGCGGCGCTGGCGCTCGCGCTTTCGGCGCAGGCCTGCGCTTCCGGCGGATTGGTCGACCTGGGCGTGTACGATCGGGCCGGGGGCCGCCGGCTGCTGCCGCACTGGCACCAGGGCCGGGCCTACGTCGCGGGCAGACCGGGGGACGAATATCGTCTCCTGCTGCGCAACCGCAGCGGCGAGCCTCTGCTCGCCGTGGTGTCGGTCGACGGCATAAACGTGATTACCGGCGAGCGCGCCGACCCGCAACAAAGCGGCTACGTGCTCGAGCCCGGGCGCTCGGTGGAAATCCTGGGCTGGAGGAAGAGCCTCGCGCAGACCGCGGCGTTCTACTTCATCGACATGGCCGATTCCTACGCAGCCCGCACCGGCAGGCCCGGCAACGTCGGCGTCATCGGCGTTGCGCTGTTCCGCAAGAAGCAGCTGCCACCGCCGGCGGCGCTCGGTCGAGCCGAGCAGGGCGCCGCGGCGCGCCGGTCGGACGCCGCGAACGAGCTCGGCACCGGCCACGGGCGGCGCGAGCTCTCTGCGGCCTACTATGTCCGCTTCGAGCGCGCGAGCCGGGCGCCGGCCGAGACCGTTACGCTGTACTACGACAGCCGGCGCAACCTGATCGCGCGCGGGGTGCTGCACGAGCCGCAGCCGTTCCCCGGGTTCGTTCCCGACCCGGCGGGGATTACACTACCTCGGCATGGGGGCCACGGATGAACAGTTGATGCTCGCCTACGCGGCGGGCGACGCGGCGGCCTTCGAGACACTCTACGCGCGGCACAGGGGCGGGCTCTTCCGCTTCGTGCTGCGCGGCATCAAGGAGCGGGGCATCGCAGAGGAGCTGTTCCAGGAGATCTGGATGCGCGTGATCGAGGCGCGTCTGCGCTACGCCCCGCAGGCGCGCTTCACCACTTGGCTGTACACCATCGCGCACAACCGGATGGTCGATCACTGGCGCAAGCGCGGCCTGAACGTCGTACCGCTCGGGCACGACGACGCGGACGATCCCGCTCCGCCCGAACCCGCCGCCGAGGCGGCGCGCGAGCCGCAGCGCCAGGCCGAGACCAACGAGCAGCTCGAGCGCCTGGCGCGCGCGCTCGAGGCGCTGCCTCCGGCGCAGAGCGAGGCGTTCCTGATGCGCGAGGAGGGCGGCCTGTCGCTGGCGGAGATCGCGGCCGCGACCGGCAGCAATGAAGAAGCGGTAAAGAGCCGCCTGCGCTACGCGGTGGCCAAACTGCGCGAGGCACTCGATGGCTGAACCCGAAGACGACAAGCTCGCCGAGCGCTACCGCGCGCTCGGCAGCGAGCAGCCGCCGCCGGCGCTCGACGCCAAGATCCTCGCCGCTGCGCGCCGGGAGACGCATTTGCGCCGGGCGCCGCGCCGCTGGGTTCTGCCGCTGTCGCTCGCGGCGCTGCTCGTGTTGTCGGTGAGCGTGACCTTACAGATGCAGCACGAGCGTCCCGACCTGGAGAACGAGACGGCCGCGCCCGCGCAAGCGGGCAAGGCCGCGGTGCCGGCCGCGCCGGCGCCGTCCGCCGCGGACCGAGCCGCGCCCGCGCATGCCGCCGAACCTAAGGCGGCGCAGCGCGCGGCGGGGGCGACGACACAGCAGGGACGCCCGTCGCGGGAGTCTGGCGCGGAGTCGCCCGAGCAGTGGCTGGCACGCATCGCCGAGCTGCGCCGTGAGGGGCACGACGCAGAAGCCGATCGCCGGCTTGCCGAGTTCCGGCGCCGCTTTCCCGACTACCGCATTCCGCAGCCGGTGCGGGAGAAAGTCGAGCGGCGCTAGGCCGGCGGCTTCTCGCCCGCCACCTGCAGGAACACCGCGCAGGCGTCTAGTCCGCCGAGCGAGACGCGACGCGCCGCCTCGAACTGGCTGCGTACCAGCGCGGCGATCGGCGTCGGCCGGTCGAGCTGCTGCGCCATGCCCAGAAAGTAGCGCAGATCCTTCTCCATCAGCGCGAGCTGGAACTGGGGCTTAAAATCGCGTTGGAACATCATCGGCATCTTGCCTTTCAGCAAGCGTGATGCGGCCGCGCCTTCGCCCAGGATTTCCAGCGCCGCCTCCGGTCCCACGCCCGCTGCCTCGGCGATCTGGACGGCTTCGGCCACGGCGGCGGTCATGGTTCCGGAGAGCATGTTGTTGATCAGCTTGATGGTCGCGCCGGCGCCCGAGTCGCCGGCGCGCTTGGCCAGGCGGCCCATCGCTGCGAACAGGGGCTGCGCCTTGTCGAACGCCTCCTGCGGCCCGCCGACCATGAACACCAGCTCGCGGCCCTGCGCCTGCTTCAGGCTGCCCGACACCGGCGCGTCGAGGTAGACGCAGCCGCGGGCAGCGGCTTCGCGCGCGACCTCGCGCGCGATCGCCGGCGTGTTGGTGCTCGAATCGATGATGACGCAGCCTTTGGCCGCAGCACCGACCAGGCCGTTGGCGCCCAGCATCACCTCGCGCGTGGCTTCGTCGTCGGAGACGATCGAGAGCGCGAACTGCGCGCCTTTGACCGCCGCTGCGGGCGACTCGGCGACTTCGGCCCCTTTTTCGGCCAGCGCCTTGGTCTTGGCGCGGTCCCGGTTGTAAACGCGCAGCTTGAATCCGGCCTGCTGCAGGTTCGCCGCCATGCGCGAGCCCATTGCGCCGAGCCCGATGAATGCAACGGTCGTCATGCTGTCTCCTAGTGGGAAAGAATCTTGGAAAGAAACTGCTGGGCACGTTCCGAACGCGGCGTGCCGAAAAACTCTTCCGTGGCCGCGTCCTCCACGATCCTGCTACTGTCCATGAAAATGACGCGGTCTGCGACGCGACGCGCGAATCCCATCTCATGGGTCACGACCATCATGGTCATGCCTTCCTGAGCGAGCTGCACCATGACGTCGAGTACCTCGTTGATCATCTCCGGATCGAGCGCCGAGGTGGGCTCGTCGAACAGCATCGCGATCGGATCCATGCACAGTGCGCGGGCAATCGCGACGCGCTGCTGCTGGCCGCCCGAAAGCTTGCCCGGGAGCTTGTCGGCCTGATCGCCCAGGCCGACTCGCTCGAGCAGCGCCAAGCCCTTGGCAAGCGCCTCTTGCCGGGTGCGCCCGAGCACCTTGACTTGCGCCAGGGTCAGGTTCTGCACCACCGTCATGTGCGGGAAGAGCTCGAAGTTCTGGAACACCATGCCGATGCGCGCGCGCAGCCCCGGCAGGTCGGTCGCGGGGTCGCCCACCGATACGCCGTCGACGGTGATGTCACCTTTCTGGAACGGCTCGAGTCCGTTGACGCACTTGATGAGGGTCGACTTGCCGCTTCCCGAAGGCCCGCAGACGACCACCACTTCGCCCCGCGCCACCTCGGCGCAGCAGTCGGTGAGCACCTGGAAGCTGCCGTACGACTTGCAGACGTTGCGGATCGAGATCATCGGCATTGCGAGCGCATCGATATGGCAATACTGCAGGCTGGCGCGAGGTGTCAAGCATCCTTATATATAATCGGCGCCAGCCGCAGTTGGCGCCGCAGGAGGACCCGTGAACGATCCGCAAAAGCTCTGGCAGCCGTCGCAGCAGGCAATCGAGCGGGCACAGATCACGGAGTTTGCGCGCTGGATCGTGCGCCGCCTCAAGCTCGATGTGAGCAGCTATCCGGAATTCTATCGCTGGACGGTCGAGAACCCCGAGGAGTTCTGGAACTCCATTTGGGAGTGGTGCGGCGTGATCGCTTCGCGCAAGGGCGCCACGGTGCTGGTCGACGGCGACAAGATGCCGGGCGCGAAGTGGTTTCCGGAGGCGCGCCTGAATTTTGCCGAGAACCTGCTGCGGCGCGGCGACCGCGGCGACGCGCTGATGTTCTGGGACGAAACTGGGTTCCGGCGCCGCGTGTCCTATGCCGAACTGTACAGCGACGTGTCGCGCGCCGCGCAGGCGCTCAAGGCGCTCGGGCTGCGCGCCGGCGACCGCGTCGCGGCGTTCATCCCCAACATGCCGGAAACCGTGGTGTTCGCGCTGGCGGCGATCTCGCAGGGCATTGTCTGGTCGTCCTGCTCGCCCGACTTCGGCACCGACGGCGTGCTCGATCGCTTCGGCCAGATCGAGCCCAAGGTGCTGTTTTGCGCCGACGGCTACCTCTACAACGGCCAGCGGCACGATTCGCTCGCGCGGGTGCGCGAGATCGCTGCCCAGCTGCCGAGCGTGCGCAAGGTCGTTGTCGCCCCGCACCTCGAGGAGCGGCCCGACGTGTCCGACATACCCAACGCGGTGCTGCTGGAGGAATGGCTGCGGCGCTTCACCCCGGGCGACATCGACTACGCGCAGATGCCGTTCGACCATCCGCTCTACATCCTGTTCACCTCCGGCACCACCGGCAAGCCGAAATGCATCGTGCACGGCGCGGGCGGCTCGCTACTTTCGGGTCTGAAGATGTACAAGCTGCAATTCGACGTGCGCCCGGGCGACCGCTTCTTCTACTACACCACCTGCAACTGGGTGATGTGGAATCTGTTGTTCGCGGGCCTGTCGGCCGAGGCGAGCCTGATGCTGTACGACGGCTCGCCGTTCGTGCGCGGCGCGCGCGTGCTGTTCGACTTCGCCGCCGATGAGCGCTTCACGCACTTCGGCACCTCTGCCAAATTTATTGATGCAATCGCTAAACGCGGGCTCAGCCCGCGCGAGACGCACGATCTGTCGTCCGTGCGCATGATCATCTCGACCGGCTCGCCGCTTGTGCCGGAGAGCTACGACTACGTCTACGCGCACGTCAAGCAGGACGTCTGCCTGTCGTCGATCTCGGGCGGGACCGACATCATGGCGGCGTTCGCCGACGCCAATCCGATCCTGCCCGTCTATCGCGGCGAGCTGCAGTGCCGCTCCCTCGGTCTCGCGGTGGAAGTGTTCGACGAAGAGGGCCAGCCGGTGGTGGGCAAGAAGGGCGAGCTCGTGTGCAGCAAGCCCTTCCCGTCGATGCCGCTCGGCTTCTGGAACGACCGCCACCAGGAGAAGTACCACTCGGCCTATTTCGACAGGTTTCCCAACGTCTGGTGCCACGGCGACTGGGTCGAGCTGACCGAGCGCGGCACCATGGTCGTGTACGGGCGCTCCGATGCGACGCTCAACCCCGGAGGGGTGCGCATCGGCACCGCGGAGCTCTACCGGCAGGTAGAGAAGATAGACGAGGTCGAGGAAGCGGTGGCGATCGGCCAGCTCTGGCCGCCGGACAAGCCCTCGGATACGCGCGTGCTGCTGTTCGTCAAGCTGCGCGAAGGACGAACGCTGGACGCCGCGCTCGAGGAGCGGATCCGCAACGGCATCCGCGACAATGCCACGCCACGCCACGTGCCGGCCAAGATCATCCAGGTTGCGGACATCCCGCGCACCAAGAACAACAAGGTGGTCGAGATCGCGGTGCGTGCGGCGGTGCACGGCATGCCGGTGGGCAACACCGACGCGTTGGCGAACCCGGAGGCGCTCGAGCTGTTCCGCGATCTGCCGGAGCTGCAGGCCTGAGGGCTAGTGCAGCGTCGCCCGGCGGCGCTCGTAGATTCCCTGCAGCAGGCGCAGGGAGCCCAGGCTGATGGCGCGGTGCGTGAGCGCGTGGCCGAGGTCCTCGACGATGTCGAGCGTCACCGGCACGTGCAGCCCAGCGAGCACGCGCGCTGCGCGCTCGGCGTGCACCCGCGAAACGACTGAATCGAACTCGCCGTGCACGAGATGGATTCTCGCGTCGATGCGCGTGCCAATCTGCGGCAGCCGTGCGAACTGTGCCGAGAACGCCACCACGGCGCCGGCCAGGCCGCGCAGCTTCTTCACTGCCTCGAGGGCGACCGTGCCGCCTTGCGAGAAGCCGATCAGGACGGTGCGATGCGCGGGCACGCCGAAGTTGGTCTGTTCGCGTCGTATCAGGTCCTCGACGTCGGGCAGAACCGCATCGACCCGCTCGGCGCGGTTGTCGACGTTCAGGCCGCGAGTCGGGAACCAGTCCTGCGCTTCGCCGCCGCGCGCGCCCGGCGCGAACCCGCTCGGCACCACCAGGGCAGCGCTCGGAAAGCGCGCCTGGAACTTGAATGCAATCGGGATCATCGACTGCGCCGTGGCGCCGCAGCCGTGCAGGAACACGAACAGGCGGTTGGCTTCGCGCTCCGGGGCGGTGCCGAAGCGATAGACCCTGCCGGAGGACATGCGAGGCATTGTCGCCCCATCGCGCGCGTTCTGTAAACTCCCAGCCGCCCGCCTTAAGTCGGAATCTTGAAAAGCGAGAGGAACACCATGACCAGCAAGCAATTCATGTCGGCGTTCTGGGCGCTGGCCCGGCCCTACTGGGTGTCGAAGGAACGGCGCACCGGGGTCGTCCTGCTCGTCGCCGTGGTGGTCATGTCTCTCGTGCTGGTATGGCTCAATGTCCAGTTCAACCACTGGTACAACGACTTCTACAACACTTTCCAGACCAAGAACCAGGCCGACTTCTACCACCAGCTGCTCAAGTTCACACTGCTTGCCTTCGGCTACATCATCGTCGGCGTGTACCAGGTCTATCTGCAGCAGATGCTGCAGATAGAGTGGCGCACCTGGCTAAACGACCGCCTGCTCGCCGACTGGCTCAAGGACCGCGCCTACTACCGACTGCAGCTCCTGGACCGCGGGACCGACAACCCGGACCAGAGGATCGCGGAGGACCTGCGCATCTTCGTCGACAGCACGCTGTCGCTCGGGCTCGGGCTGCTGTCGGCGGTGGTCACCTTGGTGTCCTTCGTGCTAATCTTGTGGACGCTCTCGGGCGTGCTGAGCTTCGCCCTCGGCGGCAGGCACTTCTCGATCGCGGGCTATATGGTGTGGTTCGCGCTGCTGTACGCGATCGCGGGCTCCTGGCTCACGCACCTCATCGGCCGGCCGCTGATCGGGCTGAATTTCGACCAGCAGCGCTTCGAAGCGGACTACCGCTTCTCGCTCGTGCGGCTGCGCGAGAACAGCGAAGGCGTGGCGCTGTACCGCGGCGAGGCCGAGGAGGTGGAGAACTTTCGCTCGCGCTTCGGCAACGTGATCAGCAACTGGTGGGGCATCATGCGCAAGCAAAAGCAGCTCGGCTTCTTCACCTCGTCCTACGGGCAGCTCGCGGTCGTGTTCCCGTTCGTGGTCGCCGCGCCGCGCTTCTTCTCGGGCGCGATCGCGCTCGGCGGGTTGATGCAGATCGCCTCCGCCTTCGGTCAGGTGCAGGGCGCGCTGTCCTGGTTCATCGGCGCGTACACGCAGTTCGCCGCCTGGAAGGCAACCGTCGACCGGCTGACCGGCTTCACCGCCTCGCTCGCTCACGTGCGCGCGGAAGCCGAACGCCTGGACGGCGACCGCGTCGAGGGCACGACCTCGACGCTCGCGCTCGACGGCCTGGCGCTTGCGCTGCCGCAGGGCCAACCGCTGCTCGCGCCGAGTTCGCTCGAATTCAAGCGCCGCGAACACGTGCTGGTGACCGGGCCCTCGGGCGCGGGCAAGTCGACCCTGTTCCGCGCGCTGGCCGGAATCTGGCCGTACTGGAAGGGTCGGATCGTCTTGCCGCGCGGCGCACGGCTGCTGTTCCTGCCGCAAAAGCCCTACCTGCCGATGGGTACGCTCAAGCACGCGGTGTGCTATCCGGGCGACCACAAGGTGATCGGCGACGAAGAGGTGCGCGAGGCGCTGCGCGCGGTCGGGCTCGGGCGCTTCGCGGCCGAACTTGAGCGGCGCGACAACTGGGCGCAGGTGCTTTCGGGCGGCGAGCAACAGCGGCTCGCTTTCGCGCGCGCGTTACTTACACATCCGGACTGGCTGTTCCTCGACGAGGCGACTTCGGCGCTGCCCGACGACGACCAGGCCGCGCTCTACGCATTGCTCGGCGCGCGCCTGCCTGGGACGACGCTGGTGTCGATCGGGCATCGCGCCAGCCTGGCCGGCTTCCACGAGCGCCGGCTCGCCTGGCAGCCGGCGAGCGACGGCGCGCCGCGTCTTGCGCCGGCCTAGCGCGACGCGCCAGACGTCTCAGGCGGCCGCGCGCCGGCGCGGCTCGCCCAGGGCGTGCTTCAGGTAGCGCCCGGTGTAGCTGGCCTTGTTTGCGGCGACCTGCTCCGGCGTGCCTACGGCCACGATCTGCCCGCCACCGTCGCCGCCCTCCGGGCCGAGGTCGACGATCCAGTCCGCGGTCTTGATCACGTCGAGGTTGTGCTCGATCACGACCACGGTATTGCCCGCGTCGCGCAGCCGGTGCAGCACGCCGAGCAGCAGCTTGACGTCGTGGAAATGCAGCCCGGTGGTCGGCTCGTCCAGGATGTAGAGCGTGCGCCCGGTATCGCGCTTGGACAACTCGAGCGAGAGCTTGACGCGCTGCGCCTCGCCGCCCGAGAGCGTGGTCGCGGACTGCCCCAGGCGCACGTAGCCCAGACCGACGTCGAGCAGGGTGTGCAGCTTCTTGGCGATTGCCGGCACCGCCGAGAAGAATTCCGCCGCATCGGTGACCGTCATTTCGAGCACGTCGTGGAT
>DAHVFK010000115.1 GCA_027317055.1 Betaproteobacteria bacterium
CGCCCGGCACGTACTCCATGACGATGTAGCTGTAGTCGCGCTCGACCGCGGCGTCGAGCAGCGAAACGATGTGCGGGTGCTGCAGCTTGCCGACCAGCGACGCCTCGTTGAGGAAGGTGTTGCGGCGCTTGGGGGCGATCTGTGCAGCATCCTCCGCGCCTTGCCAGAAGACCTTGACCGCTACTTCCCGGCCGGCAAAGGCGTCGCGCCCGAGATAAACGGTCGCCGTCGCACCGCGACCGAGCTCGGACAGCACGGTGTATTTGCCGATGTTTTGCGGTTGAGCGCTCAGCTTTTCCATCCTTCGATCGAGTCCGCAATGCTACCCCAGCCGGCCCGCATCCGGCCTTACCAGAGCAGCGTATGTGTAAGGGATTGTCGCGCCTGTGCGACCAATCGGCGGGGACAGGGGTCTCCGCTTACTTACTTTCCGCTCCAGGAGGATTCCAGATGAATCAGAAGCTCGTCATTCGCAGTGCCATGGCAGGACTGTTCGCGCTCGGTACGCTCGGCGCGCTCAGCGCCCACGCCGCCGACCCGAAGGGGATGGAGAAGTGCTTCGGCGTGGCCAAGGCCGGCCACAACGACTGCGGCAGCAACAAGACCGCGCACGCCTGCGCCGGCCAGTCGAAGGTCGACAACGATCCGCACGACTTCAAATACGTCAAGACCGGGACCTGCAAGGAGATGGGCGGGTCGATGATGCCGGGCAAGATGTAATTCGGGCTTCGGCATGGACCCCGTCGGCGTCGGCTTGCGCGCAGCGCATTACGAGGACTTCCTCGCGCGCAAGCGCGACGTCGGCTGGCTCGAAGTGCACAGCGAGAACTACTTCGGCGCCGGCGGTTACGACCTGCACGTTCTGAACCGCCTGCGCGCCGATTACCCGATCAGCGCTCACGGCGTCGGGCTCGCGCTGGGCTCGGCCGCGCCCGAGGCGGGCGGCCATGTCGCCAAGCTGAAGCGCCTGGTCGACGCGATCGAGCCGACATTTGTGTCCGAGCATCTGTGCTGGGGCCGCGGCTTCGGCCGCCATTTCAACGACTTGCTGCCCCTGCCGTACACCGAAGAGGCGCTCGCGCTGATGAGCGCGCGCGTGTCGCAGCTGCAGGAGGCGCTCGGACGCCGGATCCTGGTCGAAAACGTCTCCAGCTACCTCGAGTACCGGGCGAGCGACATTGCGGAGGGCGAATTCATCGCCGAGCTGTCGCGCCGCAGCGGCTGCGGGGTGCTGCTCGACGTGAACAATCTGTACGTCAACCAGCTCAACAACGGCAGCGACGCCCTAGAGGCGATGGGCGCGATCGCGCCCGGATCGGTGGCCGAGATCCACCTCGCCGGCCACCTCGTTGCGCCGCACTGCGTGGTCGACACCCATGGCGAGCGCGTCGCCGAGCCCGTGTGGGCCCTGTACCGGGCCGCGCTCGAGCGCTTCGGCACCGTGCCGACGCTGATCGAATGGGACACCGACATCCCGCCGCTCGAGGTACTGCTGGGCGAGGCCCGGCACGCGCGCGCGCTGCAGGCGGAGGCGTGCTGTGTCTGAGCTCGCAGCGCTGCAGCGGGACTTCGGCGCGGGGATCGCGAGCCTCGACAAGGCAGCCGAGGTCGCGCCGATCTTTCGCGGTCCGCCGCAGGCCGCGCTCGAGCGGCTCGCCGTGTATCGCGGCAACGTGGTTGGCGCCTGCACCAAGGCCCTCGCGGGCACCTATCCGATCGTCGCCAAGATCGTCGGCGAAGCGTTCTTCGAAGGCCTGGCGCGCGAATACCTGCGGCGCTTTCCGTCGACGAGCGGGGACCTGAACGAGTTCGGCGCGCAGCTGAGCCAGTTCGTCGCACGCTTCGAGCACACCCAGGACTTGCCCTACCTGCCCGACGTCGCGCGCATGGAATGGCTCGCGCACCGCGCTTACTACGCCGCAGACGAACCCGGGCCCGGCCTTTGCCTCGCTCCCGCCTGTGCGTTGCTCACGTCGCCCTGGCCGCTGGCGCGCATCTGGGAGGTGCATCAGGACGACTACGAAGGCGAATTTTCGGTCGACCTCGAGGCCGGACCCGAACGCATCCTGATCTACCGGCCGCGGTTCCGGGTGCTGGTCGGCGCAATTTCCACCGGCGCTTATCGTTTTCTCGAGCGCTGCGGCGCCGGCGCGCCGGTTACCGCGGCGCTCGACGCGGCGCTTGTTGCGGAGCCCGAATTCGACCTCGGCGCGGCTCTCGCGGCCTGGATCGAGGCGGGCGTGATCGTCGAATCAGGGGAGGCAATATGATCTGGTGGAAGCGTATCGTAGCCTGGCTCGCACTCGCCACGCCGATGCTCGATCTGTGGATCCGCTGGGACGTCGCCAGCGCCTTCTTCCGCTCGGGCCTGACCAAGATCGACAGCTGGGACAAGACCGTGTTCCTGTTCCAGGCGGAGTATCACGTGCCGCTGCTGCCGCCAGAAGTAGCGGCCGCGCTCGGCACCTTCGGCGAGCTCTTCTTTCCGCCGCTTCTGCTGCTTGGGCTGGCCGGGCGCTTCTCGGCGCTGTCGCTCAGCTTCGTCAACATCGTCGCGGTGGTCTCCTACTGGCAGGTGCTGGGCGGCAACGAGGCCGCGCTCGCATCGCACTACTACTGGGGCCTGCTGCTGCTGGTCACCCTGCTGCACGGCCCCGGCAAGCTGTCCCTGGACCACTGGATCCGGCGCTGGGCCGAGGCGCGCTCGGCCTGAATCGGAATGATCAGCTTTTCTGGTACAGCTCTGCGCCCTTCGCTACGAACTCGACCGACTTCTGCTCCATGCCTTTGGCGACGTAGTCGCGCACGTCCTGGGTAATCTTCATCGAGCAGAAGTGCGGCCCGCACATGGAGCAGAAGTGCGCGAGCTTGGCGCCCTCCTGCGGCAGGGTCTCGTCGTGGAAGTCCTTCGCCGTATCGGGGTCCAGCCCGAGGTTGAACTGGTCGGCCCAGCGGAACTCGAATCTCGCCTTCGAGAGCGCGTTGTCGCGCAGCTGCGCGCCCGGGTGCCCTTTGGCGAGGTCGGCCGCGTGCGCCGCGATCTTGTAGGCGATGATGCCGTCCTTGACGACCTTCATGTTCGGCAGCCCGAGGTGCTCCTTGGGCGTGACGTAACACAGCATCGCGGTGCCGTACCAGCCGATCATCGCCGCGCCGATCGCGCTGGTGATGTGGTCGTAGCCCGGCGCAATGTCGGTCGTGAGAGGGCCCAGGGTGTAGAACGGCGCCTCGTCGCAGTACTTCAACTGCAGCTCCATGTTCTCCTTGATGAGCTGCATCGGCACGTGGCCCGGGCCTTCGATCATCACCTGGCAGTCGTGCTTCCAGGCGATCTTGGTCAGCTCGCCGAGAGTCTTCAGCTCCGCGATCTGCGCCTCGTCGTTGGCGTCGTGGATCGACCCCGGGCGCAGGCCGTCGCCGAGCGAGAACGAGACGTCGTAGGCGGCCATGATCTCGCAGATCTGTTCGAAATGCGTGTAGAGGAAGCTTTCCTCGTGGTGCGCGAGGCACCACTTGGCCATGATCGAGCCGCCGCGCGAGACGATGCCGGTCATGCGCTTGGCGGTGAGCGGGATGAATGGCAGCCGCACGCCCGCGTGGATGGTGAAGTAGTCCACCCCCTGCTCGGCCTGCTCGATCAGCGTGTCGCGGAAGATCTCCCAGGTCAGCTCCTCCGCCTTGCCGTCGACCTTCTCCAGCGCCTGGTAGATCGGCACCGTGCCGATCGGCACCGGCGAGTTGCGCACGATCCATTCGCGCGTCTCGTGGATGTGCTTGCCGGTCGAGAGGTCCATCACCGTGTCGCCGCCCCAGCGGATCGCCCAGGTCATCTTCTCGACTTCCTCCGCGATGGACGAGCCGAGCGCGGAGTTGCCGATGTTGGCGTTGATTTTCACCAGGAAATTGCGGCCGATGATCATCGGCTCGGTCTCCGGGTGATTGATGTTGGCCGGGATGATCGCGCGCCCGCGCGCCACCTCGTCGCGCACGAACTCGGACGTGATGAGCTTCGGCAGGCTGGCGCCGAACGACTCACCCCGGTGTTGAAAACTTAACGAATCAGAATCAATGAGGCGCTGGTTCTCGCGCATCGCGATGAACTCCATCTCCGGCGTGACGATGCCCTTGCGCGCGTAGTGCATCTGCGTCACGCAGCGGCCGCGGCGCGGCTTGCGCTTGAGATCGAACCTCAGCTCGGCGAGCTTGGGGTCGTCGAGCCGCCGGCGGCCGTATTCGGACGACGGGCCTTCGAGCAGCTCGGTATCGCCCCGCTCCTCGATCCACTTCTCGCGCAGCGGCGCGAGCCCCTTGCGGATGTCGATCCTCGCCTGCGGGTCGGTGTACGGTCCCGAGGTGTCGTAGACCAGGATCGTCGGGTTGCCATCGCTCTGCGTGATCGCGCGCACCGGCACGCGCAAGTCCGGGCGCGAGCCGGTGAGGTAGAGCTTGGCGGAATTCGGCAGCGGCTTGACCGCCGCGTCGTCGACGTGGGCGGTGGCGGCCAGAAACTTTGGATTGGCGTTCATGATCGCTTCCTTCGGCGGGATTACCCGCATCAGGTTCAAAGGGTTTTTCTCACCCGGCGGCACCCGCCGCCAGGACCCCTGCGTGTATCCGGCAACCTACTGCAAACCCGGCCCGATGACAACAAGTAAACGGCTGATCGGATGTAAACTATGGGCCGCATCGCGACTACCCCCTCCGCCGCAGCCCCATGAACATCGAACAAGCCCGTTTCAACATGGTCGAGCAGCAGATCCGGCCTTGGGATGTGCTCGACCAGGACGTTCTCGACCTGCTCTACGTCGTGCCGCGCGAGGAATTCGTGCCGCCGGCGCATCGCGCGCTGGCCTTCAGCGACATGGAAATCCCGCTCGGGGAAGGCGAGCGGATGTGGACGCCCAAGATCGAGGCACGGGTACTGCAGGAACTCGCTTTGCGCAAGGTGGACCGGGTGCTCGAGGTCGGCACCGGCAGCGGCTACCTCACCGCCTTGCTCGCGCACCGCGCGGCGCACGTGCATTCGGTCGAGATCCGGCCGGCCCTGGCCGCGTTCGGCAAGGCGAATCTCGAGCGCCACGGCGTCGACAACGTCACGCTCGAGGTGGGCGACGCCGCGCGCGCCTGGCCGCCGCACGCGCCGTACGACGTGGTCGTGCTCACCGGCTCGACGCCGATTCTGCCCCAGACCTGGCTCGCGCAACTCGCGCCGGGCGGGCGGCTGTTCGCGGTGGTGGGCGACGCGCCGGTGATGACCGCCAAGATCGTGCATTGCAGCGCGCCGGGGGCGTATCGAACGGTCGGGCTGTTCGAGACCATGCTCGCGCCGCTCGCGAACGCCGAGCAGCCGCCGCGCTTTCGCTTCTGATGACGCAGATTTCGCCCGCGGAGCTGTCCGCCTGGCTCGCTGCGCCCGACGAGCCCAGGCCGGTGCTGCTGGATGTGCGCGAGCCCTGGGAATTCCACACCTGCCGCCTGCCGGACTCGATGCTGGTCCCGATGCGCTCGCTGCCGGCGCGCATCAATGAGCTCGAGCGCGACGCCGACACGGTCGTCATCTGCCACCACGGCACGCGCAGCATGCAGGTCGCCTATTTCCTCGAACACCATGGCTTCACCAAGGTGCACAATCTCGCGGGCGGCGTCGACGCCTGGGCCCGCACCGTCGATCCCGCGATGCCCGTCTACTAGAGTACCGAGCCCAAGGTCAATCCGATGACACGTCTCGTTGCCGCCATTGCCTTCGCCGCCGCATTTCCGCTCAGCGCGCAGGCGGAGAACCTGCTGCAGGTCTACCGCGACGCGCGCGCCTACGACGCCCAGTACGCCGCGGCGCGCTACGCGCTGCAGGCGGGGCAGGAAAAGCTGCCGCAGGGCAAGGCGCTGCTGCTGCCGACCATCGGCCTGTCGGCGAACGTGACCGATACACGGTTCGAGTTGAACTCGGACAACCCGGCGCGGTTGCCCGACGCTTCGCGCAATTTCCGCAGCAACGGCTATACGCTCAACCTCTCGCAGCCGATCTACCGCAAACAGAATTTCCTCCAGTACGACGAGGCCGGATTCCAGGTCAGGCAGGCCGAGGCTTCGTTCGGCCAGGCCGCGCAGGACCTGATCGTGCGCACGGCGCAAGCCTACTTCGACGTGCTCGCGGCGCAGGACACCCTCACCCTGGTCGGCGCGCAGAAGGCCGCCATCTCGGAGCAGCTGGCGCAGGCCAAGCGAAACTTCGAGGTCGGTACCGCGACCATCACCGATACGCACGAGGCCCAGGCCCGCTATGACCTGGTCGTCGCGCAGGGAATCGCGGCGCAGAACGATCTGGACAACAAGAAAAGCGCGCTGCAGCAGCTGACCGGCAAGGAATACACGAGCTTTGCGCCGCTTCGAAAAAGTGTACAGCTTTCGCCGCCCAATCCCAATGACGCGCAGAGCTGGGTCGCTTTGGCCGAGAAGCAGAGCTATCCGGTCCAGATTCAGCAGGCCACGACCGAGATCGCGAACCTGGAGATGAAGCGCAACGCCGCCGGGCACTACCCCACCCTCGACCTGGTCGCGAGCTACGGCCAGACCGACCAGACCGGCACCACGCTCACCTCGGTCGGCAGCAACACGAACCAGACCGCGGTCGGGCTGCAGCTCGCGCTGCCGCTTTATCAGGGCGGCGCGATCAGCTCGCGCGAGCGCGAGGCGGCGGCAAACTACGAGAAAGCCAGGCAGGACCTGGAAAACGCGCGCCGCAGCGCCGCGCTCGCGGCGCGCCAGGCCTATCTGGGGGTCGTCAACGGTGTCTCCCAGGTCGGCGCGCTCGAGCAGGCGCTGGTCTCGTCCCAGAGCGCGCTCGATTCGAACAAGCTCGGCTACGAAGTCGGGGTGCGGATCAACATCGACGTGCTGAACGCGCAGCAGCAGCTGTATTCCACCGAGCGCGACCTCGCGCTCGCGCGCTACAACACCATCACCACCCAGCTCAAGCTCAAGGCCGCGGCCGGCAGCCTGAGGGAAGAGGACCTCGAGCAGGTCAACCTGGCGCTCGCGCCCTGACCCCGGCCGGCGCGGGGGCCTCGATCAGCGCGCGCACGACCGCGAGGTGGCGCTCGGTCGCGCCGCGATGAGCGGCGCATAGACGTATTCCCGCCGCACCCATCTGCGCGCAGCGCGCGGGGTCCCCGAGCAGCGCTCGCGCCGAGCGCATCGCCTCGACCGCGTCGCTCGCCTGCAGCGCCGCGCCTGCGGCGAGCGCCTGCCGCGTCGCCTGCGCGAAATTGAACATGTGCGGCCCGAGAACCACCGGCGCCCCGAGCGCGCAGGCCTCGATCAGATTCTGCCCGCCGAGGGGCTGGAACGAGCCGCCGATCAGCGCCACGTCGCAGCTCGCGTAGTAGAACGCCATCTCGCCCATCGTGTCGCCCAGGTAGACGCGCTTGCCCGCGTGCGGCGCCTCGCCCAGGCCGCGGCGCGCGAAAGCGAGACCGCGCGCAGCGAGCAGCGCTGCGACCTGGTCGAAGCGCTGAGGGTGCCGCGGCACGATGACGAGCAGGCTTGCGTCGTCCTCGCCCAGCGCGTCGAGCAGCAGCGCTTCCTCGCCTTCGCGCGTGCTGGCCAGCAGCAGGACCTTGCGCCCGCGCAGCGCGGCCCTGAACGCCCGGCCTTCCTCGACCTTGGCCGGATCGGGCTCGACGTCGAACTTGAGATTGCCGCACAAGACGACTGTCTCGGCGCCAAGCAGCGCCAGCCGCCGCGCGGCGCCGCGGTCCTGCGCGCAGACCGCGGCCAGGCTGCCGAACGCGGGGCGCGCGAGCCAGGCGAAGCGCCGGTAGCCGCGCGCGGATTTGCGCGACATGCGGGCGTTCGCCAGCATCACCGGCGTGCCGCGCGCGCGGCACGCGGAGAGCAGGTTCGGCCACACCTCGGTTTCCATCATGATCCCGATTTGCGGCCTGAAATGCGCGAGAAAGCGCGCCATCGGCCCGGGCAGGTCATAGGGCAGGAAAGCGCACCGCACCCGGTCGCCGTAGATCTGCGCCAGCGCCGTGCGGCCCGCGGCGGTAGTGCAGGTGAGCAGCAGGTCAGACTCGGGAAACGCGCCCTGCAGCGCGCGCACCAGCGGCGCCGCCGCGCGCGCCTCGCCGACCGAGACCGCGTGCAGCCAGATCACGCTACGGCCGGGGCGCTCGGCGTAGCGGCCGAAGCGCTCGCCCAGGTGCTGGCGGTAGACCGGTTCGCGCCTGCCGCGCCACCATAGCCGCAGCAGCGCGAGCGGCAGCGCGAGCCGCAGCACCAAGCTGTAGAGCGCGCGCGCCATTAGGAAACCGCCTCCGGCGAGGAAACCGCCTCCAGCGCGGCCAGCACCTCTCCCACCGCCGGCGCCTTGCCCACCGAGCCGACATTGCGCACGTGCGCGCGGCCGTACAAGCCGGTAAGCGCCGAGTCCGAGCCGCAGAACACGCCCACCGCGGGGACCCCGAGTGCCGCCGCAAGATGGGCGAGCCCGGTGTCGACCCCGACCACGCCGCGCGCGCCGCGCATGAGGCGCGCCAGCTGTGCGAGACTCATGCGCTCAGGCACCAGCGCGCCTTCCATCGTACCCGCCAGGCGCTCGCAGCGCGCTTGCTCGCTTGCGCTGCCCCAGGGCAGGACCGCGCCCACGCCGCGCGCGGCAAGCGCGCGCGCGAGCTCGCTCCAGCGCTCTTCGGGCCAGAGCTTGTCGGCGCGGCTGGTCATCGTGAGCAGCACGGCGTACGGGCCCGGCGGCGCGAGCGGCGCTTCGCCCTCGATGCTCAGGCCGTAGTCGCATTCTCCCTGCGGCGCGTAACCCAGCGCGGCGGCGGTCAGGCGCCGGTTGCGCTCGACCGCGTGCAGCGCCCGCGGCACGGCGTGGCGCCGCTCGTACAGGCGCGCCGCGAGCGGCTCGC
>DAHVFK010000116.1 GCA_027317055.1 Betaproteobacteria bacterium
CGACGCGACCTGCGTTGCCGGGCTCTATTTTTCCTTCAACGCGACCCAACACCGCCACAAGCAGAAAAATAATCCCGGTCAGGACAAACATCCGCGCGAGCGGCAAGTCCACCAGTTTGGCCAACATGTCCTGCATCGCGGTGCTCCCTGCGGTGCGATCGGGCGCGAAGGAATTTGCCCTCCGGGCGCTCGTCGCGCGCGCCCGCGAATTCTCGGCTTTTCTGCCAGCACGAAGCTAGGAAGTATTGCCTGGTCGCTCTCGACCTGGAGCGCATTTCAAGGACGTAGCGGGCGAGGCTTACAGGTTTTGGCGAGTAAGGGGGTCATAGAACGACTCGCCTGAAGTGGTGATCAACCCGCAATCCGTCGGTCCTTGGTTCAAATTCAAGCCCGTCCGCCATCTTCGGCGCGACGAATAAGCAACAGGTAAGCGACCGGTAACCGAGCCGTATCGAGTGCGCTTCGATCATGTGCACCGCAGGCAGGAAGACGCGCCTGCGATCACGAAAGGAGCGAATCATGAAAGCCATTAGCCTTATTGCTGCAGCGGCATCCGCATCCACGCTTGCCCTTTCGGGCTGTTACGTGGTCCCCGTGGTAGATCCCCAGGGCAACATGCAGTATCAGTATTACCCGCTGCCGCCCGCGGGTGCGTCGGCCGCAAAGTATCCGACGCCCAATGCCGGCGTGCCCTCACATGCATCGGCGATTGCGTTGAACGTGCGGCTGTATCCGGACAACGATGTTGCCTCCCAGACCGGCGTGGTCAACGGGACGGTGCTCAACATGATGAACGGCAAGGGCCGCTTCCAGATCCAGTACGGGAACGAGGTTCTCACCGGCGAGACAACGCGCGTCTCCGGCGACACCCGCAAGGGCATCGCGAGCGCCTTCGGCTCGTCCGGCTCGTACATGAGCTGCGAATACCAGATGGACACCGCGCGCCAGGGGGCGGGAACCTGCACGTTTTCCAATGGTGCGCGCTACACCGCGCAGATCGGCGGCTAGGCTGGCGTCGCTGCCGGACCCCGCGCAAGGGAGGGTTTCGTTGTCCGGGCGCGGGGTTTTCCTGTAAAATCCGCGCCTTCGCTATGGGGTGGTAGCTCAGCTGGGAGAGCGTCGCGTTCGCAATGCGAAGGTCGGGAGTTCGATCCTCCTCCACTCCACCAGTCGCCTGAAGGCCCGCCCGCGCGGGCCTTTTTCGTTGCAGGTCAGCCGCGCGTAGTGACGCTGCCGCGGTCGATGACGAAGAGGCGGTCGACCATGCGCTCGGAGTGCTGCAGGTCGGATTCGGACAGGATCACCGACATGCCCTCGAGCTTGAGGTTGCCGACCACTTCTACCAGGCGGTGCGCGAGCGCGGGTGCGACGCCCTCGAAAGGCTCGTCGAGCAGCAGCAGTTTGTCGCCGCACATCAGGGCGCGGCCAATGGCGACCATCTTCTGCTGGCCGCCGGAGAGCTGGGTGCCTTTGCGCGCGCCGAAGCCGCGAATCTCCGGGATCAGGCGGTAGACTTTTTCCAGCCGCGCGGCGGCGTCGGGCAGCTTCGCCGCCCAGGCCGGCAGCAGCAGGTTCTCCTCCACCGTCAGGTCCGGGATCAGGCGCCGGTCCTCGGGCATGTAGCCGATGCCCATGCGGGTGCGGCGCCAGGTCGGCGTAGCGAGGAGATCCGCGCCGTCGAAGCCGATCGCGCCGCTCGAGACCTTGAGGATGCCCATGATGCTCTTAATGAGCGTGGTCTTGCCGGCGCCGTTGCGCCCGATCAGGCCCGCCATGCTGCCGGTGGGCAGCTCGAGCGAGACGCGGCGCAGGATCTGCACCGACTGGATAGAAACATCGACGTTGTCGAGCCTAAGCACGAGGCCTCGCCTGCGCTTCATCCAGTCGGTGCAATTCGCCGCCGACCACGAAACGCTTGACTTCCGCGTTTTCGAGCGCCTCGGCGGGAGGTGCATCGGCGATGATGCGCCCGTCGTAGAAGGCCAGCACGCGCTCGGCGAAGCGGCTCACCACTTCCATGTCGTGCTCGACGAACAGCACGGTCGCACCCTCGGCCCGCACGGCCTTCATGATCATCTCCATGATCACGAACTTCTCCTCCGAAGAAACGCCGCTGGTGGGCTCGTCGAGCAGCAGGATCTTGGGCTTGGCGACCATGGTGAGCGCGATGTCGAGCAGCTTCCTCACCCCTCCGGGGAGCACCTGGGCGTTCTTGTCGCGGTAGTCGGCCAGCCCGAATCGCTCGAGGATGCGCGCGGCGACCTCCTCGGCGGGCAGATTGTGGCCCGGCACCAATGGCTCGCCGCGCGAAAAGAACCCCCCCAGTCCGGCATTTCTCAGCACTACGCCGATGCCGGCCATCATGTTCTCGAACGCGGTGAGCGAGGCGTACAGCTGCGGGATCTGGAACGAGCGGCAGATCCCCAGGCGCGTGATATCGCGCGGCGCGAGCGAGGTGATGTCGCGCCCTTCGTAGTGAATGCGGCCGCGGTCGGGCTTGAGGTAGCCCGTGATCATGTTGATGAAGGTGGTCTTGCCCGCGCCGTTGGTGCCGATCAGGCCGACCACCGAGTCGCGCTCGATCGCGGCGTTGATGTCGCTCGCCGCGGTGACGGCGCCGAAATTCTTGCACAGGCCTCGCGCGTCGAGAATGGCTGCCATCTCAGGACGCCTTGCCCCGGCTGAACAGCGACCACAGGCCGTTCGGCAGGAACACGATCACCACCAGCAGCGAGCTGCCGAGCACCATCTGCCAGGTGTTGGGCGAAATATCGAATGCGACGGACTGGATGATGCCGAAGATCAGCGCCCCAAGAAACGGCGCGATCACGTTGCCGGTTCCCGCCAGGATGGTAATGAAGATGAACTCGCCCGAGGTGGTCCAGTACGCCATCTCCGGGTCGATGTGACCGACGGTGGTCGCGGCGAGCGCGCCGCCCAAGCCCGCGAGCGCAGCGGCGATCACGTATTTGACGTGGATCGCGTGGCGCGCCGAGGCGCCCATGTACTCGACCCGAATCTCGTTGTCCTTGATCGCGGGCGCCAGTCGGCCGAGCGGCGTCTTCAGGTAGCGATTCACCAGCAGCGCGGCGACGAACGCCACCACGACGGCGACCGCCAGCACCATGTAACGCACCCAGGCGTCGGCCGGACGGAACCCGGCGAGCGTCGAGGGCAGCAGGTTGAAGCCGTCGCTCGAGCCGAGCGCCTCGGTCTTGACCAGCAGGCCGTACAGGATCATCGAGATCGCGAGGCTCAGCAGGCCGAAGAAGATGCTGCGGTAGCGCGCCAGCAGAAACCCGAGCACGAAGGCGGTCGCCCCCGAGGCGAGCATGCCGGCGAGCATCAGCGTGAACACGCCGCTCACCTCGTAGCGCAGCCCCAGCAGCCCCGCGGCGTAGGCGCCGATGCAGTAGTACAGCGCCTGGCCGAATGACACCAGGCCGCAGCGCAACAGGATCATCAGACCGAGTACTACCAGCCCCTTGGCGAGCGCCACGGTCAGGAGGAACACGGTCCACTGCGGCGCGAACGGCCCGGCGGCCAGAATCGCGGCAACGATCAGCGCGAGCGTTCGCGGCGTGAGGTCGCGCCTCATATCTTCCTCGCCTCGGCGAGGCTGAACAGCCCCCTCGGCCGGAACGCCAGCACCGCCGCCATCACCAGGTAGATCACGAACAGCTCGGCCTGCGGCAGGTAGTGGATCGTGGCCGAGCGCACCAGGCCGACGATCACCGCGCCGAGCGCCGCGCCCGGCAGGCTGCCCAGGCCGCCGATCACCACCACCGCAAACGACAGCACGATCACCTCGACCCCGAGCCCGGGCACCACCGATACGGTCGGCGCGGTGTAGGCGCCGCCGATCGCCGCCAGCAGCGAGCCGAAGGTGAAGGTGAAGAGATAGAACCGGTCGACGTTGATTCCCATCGCGCGGCTGATTTCGGTATCGTGGATCACCGCGACCAGCAGCTTGCCGGTACGCGTATGGTTCAGCATCCACGCCAGCCCTACCCCGCAGGCGATCGCGACGCCTACCAGGATCATGTTGTAATAGGGATAGGTAAGGTCGCCGATGTCGAAGCTGCCGAGCAGGCCGTAGGGTTCGGCAATGAAATAGGGGTTCACGCCCCAGATCAGCTTGATGACGTCTTCCAGGATCAGGAACAGGGCGTAGGTGATGAGCAGGATCACCACCTCGTCCTTGGCGTACATGAAGCGCAGGATGCCGCGCTCGATTAGCGGGGCGACGATGACCGACACGAGTACCGCCGAGCCGAGCAGCACCGCGTAAGAGAGATACGGCGGCATGCCGTGCGCAAGCAGCGCGCCGGTGATCGAGGCTGCGGCGTAGGCGCCGAGCGCGTAAAAGCTGCCGTGCGTGACGTTGACGATTTTCATGACGCCGTAGATCAGCGTCAGTCCGACCGCGGCGACGAACAGCCAGGCCGAGTAGATGATGCCGTCGATCAGGACGGCCAGGAGCTGTTCCACGCTACGCGGGGACGAAAATGCGGGAACGAAAAAAACGGCTGCCGCGAGGGCAGCCGTTCATCGCTCGAATCGCCTATTTCTTCTTGAAGCCGCTCGCGATCCAGTCGGCGGCCTTGACCCCGTCGGGCGGGTTCACCATCTCGGCCGGATAGCGCTTGACGTTCGCCACCGTCATCTTGCCGTGCACCTTCCTGGTCACGCCGTAGGCGGTCTCGGTGATCGCCTGGTGGCCGGCGCCGATCGCCATCTCGACTTTGCCTGCCGGGCTCTCGAAGGTCAGGTGCTCGAACGCCGCGATTACCTGGTCCTGGCTCGGACGCTTGCCGCCATTGGCGGCAAGCGCCTTCTCCCACGCCGCCTTGGTGCCGAGAATCGCCTGCGCCATATGGTACGCGGCGTAGTTCGGCGGCACGCCGTAGCGGTCCTGGAAGGTCTTCGAGAACCACTTGTTCAGCTCATTGTTGGGCGCATACGGGCCGTAGGGGCCGCGCGCCCCGATCACGACGCCGTCCGGGATGCTGCCGGCGAGCTTGTACATGGCGGTCTCGCCGGTGGTCAGGATCACCGTCCTGTGCTTGAACAGCCCGCGCGGGCCGCCCTGCAGGATGAGCGCCTCGAGGTCGCCGTCCCAGAAGCTCGAGTGCACCACGTCGGCCTTGGCCGCGAGCACGGTCGAGATCTCGGCGTTGTACTGCCCGGCGAACAGCTTGGGCATCTGCGAGGTCGCGACCTTGACGCCCGGTTCCAGCTGCTTCATCGAGGCCTCGAAGTCCGACCAGGAATCCTGGCCCCAGGCGTAGTTCTGGTTGATGCCGGCGATGGTCTTGATCTTGCCCTTTCTCAGGTCCCTCACGTAGAGCGCCGCGCCGACGCTATCCATGGTCGCGGTCGCGGCGGTGCGGAACACGTACTTGTAGCCGCGCTCCTCGAAGATGCGCGGCGTGCCGCAATCGAAGAACACCGTGAGCTTCTTCAGTTCCTCGGCCACCGGCGCGATGCCCAGGCAGCTGCCGCTCGAGATGTAGCCGATCACCATGTCGACGTTGTCGCGCTGCACCATGTTGCGGAACTCGGTCACCTGCGTGGTGGTCCCGCCCGACTCGTCGACCAGGTTCATGTGCAGCAATGCGCCGCCGAAGCCCTTGGTGGCGTAAGGCGCCGGCACCTTGCCGGCGTTCAGCATCTCGAACATGATTTCGGCGGAATTGCGCGCCGGGACGCCGAACGGCCCCGCGGCCGCTCCGGACAGGAACGAAACGACCCCGATCTTGAGCGGCGCTTCCTGGGCGGCGGCGAAGGCCGGCACCAGCGCGGCGACGACGGCCGCCGCAACGGCTTTCTTGAATGCGTTCATGGTCTCCTCCCTCTAGGGCCGTCGATGGTGCAGCAAAACGCAGCTGACGGTCAAGCGAGGCGAATGATAGTCTGAGCCGGATCAATGACGGAGGCCCGATGCCTGCACGCCCCGGCCTGCTGGCGGTGTGGAACGACATCGCCGCGGAAGACGAAGCCGAGTTCAACGCATGGTACGTCGAGGAGCACATTCCCGAGCGGCTGGGGGTGGGCGGCATTCTCAGCGCGCGGCGTTACCGCGACGCCGCGTCGCCGCTGAGCTATGCCGCGATCTACGACACCGAGCCGCTCGCGACGCTCGCTTCACCCGCCTACCTCGAGCGGCTGGCGAACCCTTCGGCGCGCACGCGCGCGATCATGCCGCGCTTTCGCAACATGACGCGCGCCGCATGCGAGATCGGCGGCGATTTCGGCGAACTGCGCTCGCCCGGCGCCGTACTTGCGACGATCGAGCTGGACGGGGCTCGGGTGGACGATGCATCGTCGAAACTCGAGGCCGAGGCCGCCGTGGGCAGGGTGCGGCTCGCGATTCCCGACGCAAAGGCGACGCAGGTGCCGAATCCGGAAGCCAAGATGCGCGCGGCGCCAGACCGGCTGCCGACGCCGTTCGTGCTGCTCGAGGGCCACGACGAGGCCGCGCTGCGCGCGGCCGCGGCGCGCCTGGAGCAGGCGCTCGGCGCGCCGCGTCCGGCGCGCGTCATGCGCCTCATCCTCGCGCGCGGCGCGTGAGTGGGCTTATCATCGCTCAACGCAGCGCTGAGAGGAATCCGCAGTGAGCTTCGAAACCATCCTGTACCAGGAGGACGGGCCGATCGGCTGGTTGACGCTGAACCGTCCCGACGACGGCAACATGTTCACGCCGCAGATGTGCCACGAAATCCGCGACTGCATCAACGCGGTGCGGCGCGAAACGCGCACGCGGGTGCTGGTGATCACCGGCGCGGGCGAGAAGTTCTTCTGCATCGGCGGCCGCAAGGCGGGCATGGAGGACACGCTGCTGTACGCGGGCGTGCTGCCGACCCTTGAAATGTACGAATCGATCGACCGTCTGCAAAAGCCCGTCATCGCCTCGGTCAACGGCTACGCGGTAGGCGGCGGCAACGTGCTGCAGGTGGTGTGCGACCTCACCATCGCCAAGCAAAGCGCGGTGTTTCGCCAGGTCGGGCCGATGATGGGCAGCTTCGACGCCGGCTACGGCACCTGGTACCTGGAGGACCTGGTCGGCAAGAAGAAGGCGAAGGAGATGTGGATGCTCAACCCGCGCCTGTCCGCGCAGGAGGCGCTCGCGATCGGACTGATCAATCGCGTGGTGCCGGACGAGGCATTGCGCGAGGAAACGCGCAAGATGGCGCTCGAGGTCGCCGAGCGCGGCGCATTCGCGCTCGCCTCCGTCAAGGGCGCGTTCAACGCGCGCCACGGCGGCGTGTCGGGGCTGGCGCGGGTCGCGCACGACCTGTTGCTGCGCCCCTATCTCGAGAGCGAGGAATCGCACGAGCTGGGCGAGGCCTTCCGCGCCAAGAGGAAGCCCGACCCGGGCAAGTTCGGCCGCTAGGTTCGTGAACACCGTTCTCACCCTGCTCAACCCGCAGGAGGCGGCACGCCACTACGCCTCCGGCGCGTGGCGCAACGACACGCTCTACTCGCTGCTCGAACGGCACGCCGCCGAGCGCCCGCAGGCCCCGGCGCTGCGCGACGCGCGGGGTCGGCTTTCCTGGCGCGAGCTGCTGGCGTGGGTCGAGGCGGCGGCCGCGAGCCTGCACCGCGCCGGGGTGCGCCGCGGCCAGCGCGTCGCGCTGTCGCTGCCCTCGCGCGCCGAGAGCGTGGTCACGCTGCTCGCGTGCGCGCGCAACGGCTACGTCTGCAACCCGTCGCTGCACCAGAACTACACCGTGGCCGAGATCCTCGGGCTTCTCGAGCGCACGCGCGCCGCGGCGCTCGTCACGCAGCGAGAAGATGTCGTCGCAGCGGCGCAGGCGCTGCCCCACATGAAGGCCGTATTCGGAGCGCAGGGTATGCCGTTCCCCGGTCCGGGCGCGGCGTGCGAGGTGCCTCCGGTCGCCGATCCGGACAAGATCGTCTACCTCGCGTTTACTTCGGGCACCACCGGCGTGCCCAAGGGCGTGATGCACTCGGACAACACGCTGCTCGCCAACGGCCGCGCGATGGTCGAGGACTGGGGGCACGACCATTCGACCGTGCTGCTCAGCCTGTCGCCGATGAGTCACCACATCGGCACCGTCGCCGTCGAGCAGATGCTGGCCGCGGGCTTCGAGCTGGTGGTCAACGACCCGCCGGCCGGAATGAAGCCGCTCGACTGGGCGCTCGAATGCGGCGCGACCTACATCATGGGCGTGCCGACCCACGCCATCGACATCCTGGCCGAGGCGAAGCGCCGCGGCATGTCGAAGCTCGGCGCCGTGCGCCTTTTCTACATGGCCGGCTCGCCGATCCCGCGCGAGGTGGCGCAGCGCTTCCTTGGCATGGGGATCACGCCGCAGAACATCTATGGCATGACCGAGAACGGCTCGCACCAGTACACGCTGCCCTCGGACGACGCCCAGACCATCGTCGAGACCTGCGGCCGCGCCTGCCACGGCTACGAAACGCGCATCTTCGCGCAGGACAACCCCGATCTGGAGATGCCTGCAGGCACGGTGGGCGAGATCGGCACCCGCGGCGCACTGCTGATGCTGGGCTACTTCGACAACCAGGCCACTACCGAGGACTCGTTCAACCGGGACGGCTGGTTCCTCTCGGGCGATCTCGGGGTGCTGGACGAGCGCGGTTGCCTGCGCATCGTGGGCAGGAAGAAGGACCTCATCATCCGCGGCGGCCACAACATCCACCCGGCGCGGATCGAGGACCTGGCGCACCGGCACGCCGCGGTGCAGAAGGCGGCCGCTTTCGGCGTGCCCGACGCGCGCCTGGGCGAAAAGGCCTGCCTTGCGGTCATTTGCCGCGAAGGCGAACGCGTCACCGGAGAAGACCTGCTGGACCACCTGCACGCGGTCGGCCTGTCGAAATACGACATGCCCGAGTACTTCATCGCCC
>DAHVFK010000117.1 GCA_027317055.1 Betaproteobacteria bacterium
GCCTTTGTCGTCGCGGCCGGGAAGATCGCGCTCCAGCCCGACGCCAAGCCGCCGGATCAGTACGTCAAGCAGGTAGGCGAGATCGCCGGTTTCGAGGAGGCGGCGGTGCGCTCGTCGTTTTCTCTGTTCTTGAATGCTGCCCGCGAGACTTTCCGGCTTTGTCTGCTCCTCGTCGCCCTTACCTGCCGGACCCTTCCCCTGTGAATGGCGGCGAGGCGAGTTCTCGATTTCAGGTTCGTCGAAGATCACTTTCTCGACTGCAGCGATCACCTTCACCAAGTCGCCCGTTCCCGAGCTGAGACCCGCGAGTGACGCCCGAAGCTGGGCCTGCTTTCCGGACCGCATCAATTCCTGCACCGCCTGCGTCTGGTGCACGAGGGCCCGCAACTCGAAGTCGTCGCTGCACCTGAGCACGATCATGGAGGCGAGCCGTCGAGCCTCACCGGACACATTGATCAGCAGGCTTTGACCTTTCACAACGGGGACCGCCCGATCGAGCAGGATGTCCCCGACGGAATCAAACACGGTTGCGGAGCGCGGCCGATGGGATTTCAAGGCTGCAATCTCCATGGCCAAGCCGTCGTCAACGGAGTTGGCCACAACCAGCGGGGCATCGCGCTTACCGGGATCGATATTCGCAGCCGCTCTTGCTTCGGCGAGCGCCTCCCAGTCGCTCGTGTCCAGCGCACGAAGATCGGCGATCTTCGGCAATCCCAACTGCTCGGCCGATTCGCTGGCTGCCCGATCGTATCGGACGACGACGGCCTCATCGTTGCCGAATCGTCCTGTGCCGAGCCAGGCCGGGGCGCTTGGATTCGCGCTGCCGACGACGAGCACGTCTTTGCCGCCGCCCGTGTCGAAGAAAACACACTTCGCATGCAGATAGCCGCCGCGCTTGCCCAGCTTCGCCGCATTGCGGAAGTCAAACTTCTTCTTTGCATCGCTGCGATCCGGCAGGACCGCCGTCTCCGGATCAACGCCTACAAGAATAGGGGCACGTGGCCACGTTTGCCTGAATTGCGACAACAGGGCAAGGTCTGAGTCGAAGAAAGGGCCGACGACGATGATCCGCTTCACGCGCTCGGGTAGGCGGGGCTGCAGCTGACCCCAAATTCCCGGTGAGGCCGGCGTTTGTGCAAGGAACGCCACCTCTCCGGGCGGGGCTGCCTGTGCGCGCAGCCACGCGCCGAAATTGCTCACAGCGCGGACTGCCTCACGCAAGGGTTCCGGCAATACGTCGCCTTGAGCCGCCAGCCACGCCTCGATAGCACGCCAAGCCTGGCGCGCAATGTCGTTCCCGATGTTGTCCGTCCCTGGCTTGAACTCGAAGCGCGTGCTGAGCTCGCGGTTGTATCCGAAGCCTGACAGCGTCAGGTTGTGGCTGCCGACGAAGATCGCGGCTTTGCGGCGGCCGACGAGGAGGAAGATCTTGGGGTGGAATGCGCCCCGGCTTCGCATGGGCACGAGGGTGTACTCCATGCCCGCATATTTCGGCCGCGTTTCGTCGTTCGCGTAGGCGACGTGACATTGGGCGGCATCCATCAGCACGACGTTGTGCCGGCAACCGGCGGCCCGAAGCCGGCTCAGGACAATTTCCTCGTAAAACGGCAGATACGCGTTGAACGTTGTGATCAGAGAAGCTTCGAAGCCCCCTTCCTTGAGAACTTCGTGCAGGGAGATTTCAGCCACTGACAGCCTCCGCGAGCAGGGCCTTGCCCAGCGGCGTGAGCGCCGGCGGCGCCTGCGGATCCCCCATCTCCTCGATGCAGCCTAGATCACGAAGGATCTGGATGGCCTGCCGCAGTCGCGGGTTGGTGGGAACGGGAGGCGGAATTTCATCTTCGACCGCCAAGCCTTGGTCGGTGGGGCGCAGTCGAAACGTCGCCTGGGGATTGTTACGCAGCTTGCGGAGGGCAATCCGCAGATGGGCGTCGATGCCCCAGTCCTTGATGAGCCAGCCGATCAGGCTCGGAACCGGAAGGGATATCCATCCGTTCGACGCGTGCCGCCGGAAGCTTTGCAGATTGATGGGATAGCCCTTGAGAAACTCGTCCGCCAGTAGACTGGCGTCGTACTCCGGAACCGCAGGCTCAATCCGGGCGGCGAGCAGGACCAGCGTCCGTACGGCCACGCCGATCGCCGCAGCTGCGCCCGCTTCATCATCGATTTCCCGGAATCGCGCCATGCAGTCGAATGCGTGCTGGAACTCGTGGCGATCCGAGTCCCAGTCCGCCTGTGGCGGCGCAGAAAGCCTCGCGATTCTGAGGGCGTCGCCAAAGGTCTTGCCGCCCACTGACTTTTCGAGCTTCTTGATCGCCGGACGGCCAGACAGCCAGCGGCCGAAGTCCTCGGCCGTATCGAAGCGCCGGTCGCACTGGTCGAGAATGCAAAGGGCAGAGAAGAAAACGGTTTGCGCAGTAATCGAGAGAAGGTCGTTGCGGACGTACGTCGCCCACGCCTGTGCCGTGGATACGAGTACGGGCGGGATATTCCATGCGACTCCCTTGCCGAGGCTATGCCCATACAGCGCGCCTCTGACCCAGTCGATATCCAGCGTTCCACGCCCCGATCGCGCCATCGCGTCGACCAGCGACAGCACGAGAGCGAGCGAATGGCGGCGTTGCTGACCGTCGCTTCCCTCGTCGACCAGACGACCGAAGAACAAATCCGCGAGGAACTTGTGCTCCTTGGTGCCTTCCTTCAGGTGGCAGAAGCAAAAAGGCGCGAGGTTATCCAAGCGCCGCAGCGAGACCACGTCTTCCTCAATCGTCTTGAGAAACAGGTCGGCGGGAACGGTCGCTTCGACATTCTTCGCGATCACCTCGCCTCGCTCGCGGGTGTAGCGAATCCACGAACGCGGGTCTCCAAGGAGCATGCCAGTATCCGCTAGCGTGCTTAGGTAGTACTGACCAAGGCCACCAAGCCGGTTTTTGAAGTATCGGGTCCCGCTTTCGTCTTCCATCGTGGCATGCGTTGATAGCCGGAGCGGCTTCCCAGCTTCAAGCTGGTCCAGAGCAGGACGCAATGCATCGATGCCGATTGCGGCAGCAGCATGTTGGCCGCTGCTCTCGCCTGCACAGCGGCCATGACGCTCTGCAATGAGGGTCAAGAGACAGTCTGCCCTGCGGTAGAAAGTCTCGAACTCTTGTTGACTTGCGGTCTTGAAGCGCTGATCGAATTTCCAGATCAGCCATGGATATAGAGAGTAATACCGTGCTCGGTTAGTTACGTTGGTGATACCGGGTAGAAGCCTGCCATAGAGGCTGATGCACGGTGCCTGAGTGCCCAGATGATCCAGGCCTTTGGCGGTGGGCGGGTGCGCCACCCAGGCGGTCAGTCCGTCCATGACAAAGTCCGCGAGTCATGAACGATGCAAGTACGAATTCTGCGCGGCTCCAATTTCGCGTCACCCACTACGCACCTGCCGTCAATTGAGCAAAGAGCTGTTCCATTCCTCGAAGATGGCGGAGTCGATCGGCATACGCGATGGCTTCCCCCCGTCTACCGTGTGCCGCGAGCTTCGTCAGCAATGACTTCAACCGATCCTGGAAGTCGAATGTCGGGACGAAGGTGTCAAGAACCTTCCCGAGCACAGCGCTGACATTTTCGGGGCTGATATCCGCGAGGCGCTCAAGCTCTTCGATGAAATCGTCAGCGTCGTAACCGATATGGACGTAAGGGGCCACCGCCAGCAGCCATTCCCGCTCGTGCTCACCAATGGTCTTGATGTAGCAGCTTAGGCGGCCAAGTTTGGATAGCAGCTTTTCTGGTGGCTCTGCCGCGCCCCGACTCCAAGTCACGCATCGTGCCCAGAAAGAAAGGATTCTCTCCACTTGGGATTTCGATAGGTCCTGATTGCTTACACTCCAGAAAAATGTGGTGGCCTGCTCAAGATCATCGATTCGCCCAGCTTCAAAGAGGTGGGAGAAGCGCGGGCCGTCAAGCTCCTCGTCTTCCCATAGGAAAGCGAGGGCGATTCGTTCGACAATCTTTTCCCGCGCGTGCCGGCCTTTAGCCTCTTGTCGTAGCCCGAAGTCTAGGATTCCGCCTTCGGCCAGCAGCGCATATACGGGGCGTGTCGCAGGCGCGTAGGCGAGACCCTCGAGGGCGCAGTGAAAGTTGTTCAGAAAATCGAATGGGAAAATGCCCTTGAGGTTACCCTGCAACCAATCGCGATCGATGAAATCAATGTTGGCTATGTAGTTCGCAGCCAATGTGGAAAATTCGTAGTTTGCGTTCTTGCATTTGGCGATTTCTTGGTCAAACACCGGCTTCATCTGCGCCCACGCGCCGGCATGTCCGCCGCTTGCCCGATCGCTTAGCCGACAAGCCCGTAGTGCGTGACTGAAGAGCGCCTCTATTGCCTTGCCCTTCGGTGAATTAATGGCTTGCGTCATTGCGTCATCTCTCGGCTCGTCAACGGCTTCCGCGTGCTCCAGCAAAATGCCGATCAGCGACCAACCCCGCGGCAGAAGATTCGGGGAATACGCTCTCTCATCGCTCCTTGTGCCTGCTCTGAGAAATTCTGCAATCACCGGGGGAATCCAGTCGCGGTTAGGGGTAAGGTCGCGGTCCTCTACGGTCTTTTCAGTCCAGAAAGCCGGCGCCCCTATCAATTGCTCGAAGAATTCCACCAGAGAAACCCAGGCACGGTCCCAGTCAATTGCCGGGCGTTTTTCAGGGGCAGCTTCCCAGGCGCGCTTAAACGCGTTGATGACCCCGTACTGAAATGGCCGCTTGGCATGCAGGAACGTGGATAGGATGCTTTGAAACAATCCGGGATTTGTCGATACCGCCTCCTCGAGCGTATCGACCAATGCCCGTGTCGTTGGCCCTCGCCACCAATCGGTCTGCTGAAAGGTGTTTAGCCGCTCGACAAGTGTTCCGTTTTCCGCGAAAGCGAGCAGTTCTTGTACTCGGTATGGGGTCGGACCAGGACCGGACCAGGACTCCATGTATGAGTGGAAATCCGGATGTTCCGAAAGCGCCCCGAGCGCCTGATCAGACATGAGTTCCCCGAACCAGCTCTCGGCCGGCTGATACCCCTTGCCCGCTACGGCAGAAAGCCAGTCGCGTTGCATGCGCTTCAACAGCCGGTCTGGATTCTCACCTCGTGACGGACGCGGAAGCTGGCGAATAGCTTCAACGGTGGCCGTCTTCTCTGGCTCAGTGAACTCGTCGAAGTGCGCCCTGAGCAAATGATAGAGTTCATGAACGTGGCCGGCGTCGAAGAGCTGAGGCCCAAGCGCGCTACCGTATAGGTTTCGCAAAAGTGCCCACCGCTGGGCTACAACAAAAATGGCAATTCGCCGAACGATCTCTACTGGGTCTTGGAGAAGCCCTTCGATGAAGGGCCGAGCGGTATCGATGCCATGATCTACCCAGCTCAGCAAGACATCGCGCAAGCCTTCGACGAACCGATTCTCCGGCCCATTCCACGAATGGTTCTGCGGGTGGTCTTCAATGGCCGGCCGCCATAGCCAAGCAGCACGGTCTCGCCCGCCTTCTTGGAACACTTCCCTAATGCGCTCCAGGAAGATTTCTGAGGCAACCGGTCCGGCTTTGGCGCCTAGCGAGCTTGCGTGATGTTCGATCAATTCCTTGAGCCAGTAGTCATCGACCACTGTCACCGGCTTCTTTCGGTTCTCACCGAGTTCGCGTTCGTCAACCCAGCGTATGGCCGTGCAATAGCGCAGAATCAGGCACGCCTTATTCCAATCGCTCGGTGATGCACTTGCGAGACAATTTCGCAGCGCACCTGTATCCAGTGCGTGTCCGACCATTCCCCGATCAAACTTGCTCTCCAGCCACCCGGGGATCAGCCCCAAGTCTTCCGTGGTAATCGTGCTCGTTGGCAGCAGGCCAAGAATGTCAGCGAATACGCGATACGTGTGGTAGTTGTCCCTAACGCTGCCGTCCGCTTCGCGAGCACGGCTTACGACCCCAACGACGGTCATAATCTTGCGCGCAAGCTCAGTGTCGTTGCGCTCGCCGGCCTGCTTGGCGCATGCCTGGAGATAGTCCAGTGCAGGCCAATAGGGGATCCGGACGTATCCCGGTTCTGCGGGAACGGGGGCTGGGTTGCATTCCGGTCTGAACAACCCGGCCTCGTCGAGATGGTCAAAGAATCCGGCAAAGTCCTCGCGCTTGAGCAATAGTTCGAATCCCCACTTGGCATGCTCATTGCTCTGAGTCATACGGTGAAGGAACCACCTGCGTTTGGCTGTCAGCGGTTCAGCCATTCAGGAGTTCCTCCATTTCGCGACGCTCCTGCAGTCCGAGTACGGGTCCTGCAGGAATCTCTTTGCTGAGATACTCGACGACATCGAGTAGCTGGCGCCAATCCTGCGTATCGCGCGAGAACGCGAGGAGCCCGATGCCGCACTCGTTCCGGTAATAGCGTTCAAGACTTTTCTTGAGTTCCAGCTGATGCGAGAAGAACCCCTGCAGGATGTAGTGGCGCGGTTCCTCGTTGTTACGTGGGCGGTCCTGCCGCGCCTTCTGCACCACATATTCCAAGACTTCCAGTTCGCCCAGGCTATAGCCCACAAACAGAATGTTCTTGAGCTTGAAAAGGATTTCGAGGAAGGTAAGAAAGGGATTCTCCCGCCCCTCGCTCCCATCGAGGCGGTGGCTCCGGTACCGTTCCAAATAGTCGGCCGTCGTCAATACCATACTCTTGCGGTCGCGCACCGAACCGTGAATATGCAAGACCACATTGGGAGTCTTCAGCTTTTCGTCGTCAAAGTCCTCCGGTTTGTAGACGACATTGCGCAGCGTGCTTGGAGGGTCCGAAGCAGGGCTGGCCGCTGAACTGGGCACCATCGATAATTCGCTCGGCATCTTGTCGAGCCATTCATCGTAATTTGTGGTCACGAACGTCGATGCCAGCTTGGCCAAGCTGGCGTAGACGCGATCGCCAAGTTCTTTGCGATGGTCATCTGGTGGTCGTAGCAATTTGTCAAACTCGACAGGCAATCCGTGCTCCTGTTCGAGCCCGAGAGCGACAGCAAGCTTGACTCGGGCGGACAGGCTCGCCAGTTGATCCAGTTGTGCGTGACTCAGCTTTCCTTTCTGGACGAAGAAGCGCAACGTCGCGTTGGCGAACTCGTCCCATCCTGGGCAGCCCCCAAGTTGGGACACGCCCGCACCAATGAACGGGATCAACGTTCCCTGTTTTGCAGCAAGCCGCAGCCGATCAGGGATTGGCGGATAAAGCGAGATTTCATCGCCCATATGTGCGCTCTTTCACCTGCTTAAGCGAAAAGATCGCGTGGCAGCACTTCGGGCTTGAACCTGCGGTGTCGCATGGGGCTCATCCATATCAGCGCAAATCCCTTATCGTCCGGCGTGTCCAGCTCTGCGATCCGGTCTCATATGGCTCCCGGTGTCACGGCAGGCCGATTCATCAGACGGCATCGCATCGCCTCTTGAAAAGCCTCCTGAAGAAACCGGGTAAGAGGCCTCGCTTCATACATTTCATGCTCGCGGATCACATCGTCATGGTCCCCGCCACCAAGATGCTGCCGATAGTGGAGCCACGCGTACAACTTCGGCGTCGTCTCCACGTTCAGGGAGAACTTCGTCGAGGCAACATGCCGCGCCTGCTTCTCGTCCGTCATGAACGCGATGCTTCGCACCCGGTAGGCCACGGCAATGCAGGACAATTCACCGCTTCCCAACCCGCTGGGCGCCTGTCGGGATATGTCCGCGAGATCATCAAGGCTGCACGGCTGAGTCGGAAACTCACCATTACGTCTTGCGCGTTCCAGCCGCTGGATCATCTCTGTGCGCTCTGGAGACGCATACGAACGTGGTTTCTGCAGGCATTCGTACAGCACCATCCCAGTGACGCAGAAGTGCAGCCTGGCGGTCATCGCCGCCTGGTAGAGCTTTCGTGACGACAGCATGTTCCATACTGAACATGTGTCGGTCACCGATGCCGGCGAAAAGCGGGTCGGATCAAGCGCCATCTTGGATCGACCGCCCGTACAGAACAGAAATCTCACGGAGTTCGACGTGGTCCGCGAGCATAGCTTCGGCCAGTCTCCCCGCGGAAATCTTGCCTTGCTGGTGTGTGTCGAAGCACAGACCGACGAAATAATCTGAAAAGCCTCGTTCGAGCAGCGCAATACGCCGGGCTCGCTGCAGGTCCGTCAGCGTTGCGGGCGCCTCAGGATCGATCTTCTCCGTTGAGGGAACGCGAACGCTTCGAATCGTTGCAGCACTCGCTTCGTCGACGATGCCGGCTTCCCGCAAAGCAATGGACAAGGCCATGGTGCTGACGCGAAGCCTTTGCGCCCACTCGATCGCCCGGTCGGTTGTCCATTCCGGCACTCGGGGCAGTTGGTCTGGTGGCATGAGGTAGCACGACGCGAATCGGTTGGCCCTGACCTCTCGCAAGTCGTTCGCATCGTATCGAGATGAGTCACGCCGGAACGTGACCATCACGGATTCTGAGGAATCGAATATCACATGAGCGGCCTCGTGGCTCGCGGAGAATCGCTGACGGTACAAGTCCTCGTCGTAATTCACCAGAACACAGTGCCCGGCAATCGGGTGCTCAATGTACAAACCGGAGATATCGGAGTTCACGAGTCGTCGCCTGAATATGTGAACGCCGATCCTTCGGAAATCGGCGAACACGTCGCGCGGGATCTCGTTGGCAGCGTAGCCAAGGTGAGACCTCAGCGCGCGCGCAGCAGGCTCGCCGTGTGCCTTGAAGAATGTCCCGCTTGGTGCAAAGCTGAATGATTGCTTCGGGATAGACAGCAGCGCTTCGAGAGTAGCTTCGATCTCGCAAAGGTAAAGAAACTCCTGGATTGCCCTGCGGTCCTCGGCCGTAAAA
>DAHVFK010000118.1 GCA_027317055.1 Betaproteobacteria bacterium
CGACTGGACGTTCTGGTGCTACAAGTGCGGCGGCATGGCCTCGGCACGCACCTGCCCGCACGGCGACGCGGACCGCCTGCTGGTGTCCGGCACCAAGCTGCGCAAGTGGCTCTCGGAGGGCGCCGAGGTGCCGGCCGAGTTCAGCCGCCCCGAAGTGCTCGAGGTGCTGCGCAAGTACTACGCGTCGCTCGACGCGAGCGAGAAGGTCGAAGTCAAGCTGGCCGGTCACTCCGCCCGCTAGCGTGCTGGTCCGCGACTACATGAGCCAGCCGGTGACGGCCGTCGGACGCGACACCGAGTTCCACGCCGCGTTCGACCTGATGCGCCACCACAAGGTGCATCACCTTCCGGTCGTCGACCGCGGCCGCGTGGTCGGGATCGTCGCCGAGCGCGACCTGCTGCTCGCGGCGGCCAACTTCGGCCCGGCCGAGGTCCCGGTGGAGGAGATCATGCGCGCGCCGGTGGCCTGCATTTCGCCCCGCGCCAGCCTGCGTAGCGCCGCGCGCCAGCTGGTGCTCAAGCACATCGGCAGCCTGCCGGTGCTGAACGCGCACAAGGAGCTGGTCGGCATCATCACCGAGACCGACGTGTTCAAGGTCATGGCGGGCATGGCGCGCCCGCGCAAGGCGACGAAGGTCAAGCGCCGCCGATAAGCTTCGGCAGCCAGAGCGACAGCGCGGGAAAGGCGACGATCAGCGCCACCCGGAACAGCTCAGCGATGAAGAACGGCATCACGCCGCGGAAGGTCTGGCTCATCGGCACGTCCCGCGCCAGGGCGTTGATCACGAACACGTTCATCCCGACCGGCGGCGTGATCAGCCCGAGCTCGACCACGATCAGCGCCAGGATGCCGAACCAGATCTTGAGGTGCTCCTGGCTCATGCCGAAGTCCAGCCCCGAGATCACCGGCCAGAAGAACGGGATCGTGAGCAGGATCATCGACAGGCTGTCCATCAGGCAGCCGAGGAAGATCAGCGCGATCAGCAGCACGATCAGGATCATGATCGGCGACAGGCCGGAGTGCAGCATCATGTCGGCCGCCGCCTGGGGCACGCCGCCGCGCGCCATGAAGATGTTCAGGATCTGGGCCCCGAGCAGGATCAGGTAGATCATGCCGGTGGTCTTGGCCGTGTCGAGCAGCGCCACCTTCATCCCGTGCCAGCGTATCGAGCCGCGCAGGATTCCGAATGCCGCGACCAGGAACACCCCGATCGCGGCTGCCGGCGTCGGGTTGAACAGGCCGAAGTAGATTCCGCCGATCACCATGCCGAAGATCGCCACCACCGGGCCGACGCGCAGCGTCGCCTCGATGAACTCCTTGCGCGAAACGCGGTCGCCTGGGGGGCCGGCGTCGGGCTTGACGCGCACGTAGATCGCGATGGTCATCAGGAAGAACAGCACCGCGATCACGCCTGGAACGAACGCGGCGATGAACATCTGCACGATGCTCGCCTCGACCACGATCGCGTACACCACCAGCACGACCGAGGGCGGTATCAGAATGCCGAGCACCCCGCCCGCGGCGAGCGTCCCGGTCGCGAGCGTAGGGCTGTAGCGATAGCGGCGCAGCTCGGGCAGCGCGACCTGCCCCATGGTCGAGGCGGTGGCGAGCGACGAGCCGCACACGGCGCCGAAGCCGGCGCAGGCGGCGATGGCGGCCATCGCGACGCCGCCGCGCATCCAGCCGAGCCAGGCGTTGGCGGCGCGGAACAGGTCGCGGCTCAGCCCGGCGCGGGTCGAGATGTTGCCCATCAGAACGAACATCGGCAGCACCGACAGGTCGTAGATCGAGAACTGCGAGTAGGCGAGGTTCTTCAGCTGAGCGAGGAAGATCAGCGGATCGCCCAGGACCATCATGCCGGCCGCGCCCACCACGATCATCGAATACGCAATCGGGATCCGGATCGCGATCAGCCCCACCAGGGCGATCAGCCCCAGCAGCCCTAGCAGCAGGCCGTGATCCAAGCGATCTCTCCTTCTAGCGCGCGAGCTTCCACGCGCGCAGCGTGTTCCTGACCGAGATCAGCGACGCGAGCGCCAGCAGCGCGAGCGAAACGAGCGCCGGAACGTAGGCATACCAGATCGGTACGTGCAGGATGGTGGTGGTCTCGACGTACTCGCGGTAGTCGAGCAGGCCGTAGTACATTCGCCACAGCAGCAGCCCGCTGAATCCGAGCGCCACCAGCGCCGACACCAGCTCAAGCAGCGCCACGGTGCGCGGGCTGGCACGCGCGGTGAAGATGTCTGCGGTGACGTTGGCGCCGGTGAGCTGGCAGTAGGGCAGGAACATGAACACCGCCACCGCGACCCACATCTCGGTCATCTCGAAGTCGCCCTGCAGCGGGCGGTTGAACAGGAAGCCGCGCGTGGCGCTCCAGGCGGTCATCAGGACGATGCCGAGCAGGACGACCCCGCCCAGCAGCGCCCAGATTTCGATCACGCGGGCGACGAAGCCCGAGGGCTCCGTCGCCGCGTGCGCGGCGTCACCGTCCACCGGGTTACTTCGAGTACTTGGCGATCTCTTTGCGCGCGACCTTGACCAGCGTCGCGCCGTCGATGCCCTTGGACTTCACTTCGTTTTCCCAGCGCTGGACCACGGGCTCGAGCCTGGTCTTGAACGCCTCGAGCTCGGCCGGAGTCAGAACGATGTGCGTGTCGCCCGCCTTCTCGGCGACTGCGATGCCTTCCTTGTCGTCCTCCTGCCAGATCTGGCCGACCTCGCGCACCCAGGCTGCGCCCGAGTTCACCGTGAACGCCTTCTTCACGTCGGACGGCAGCGAGTTCCAGCGCGCCTGGTTCATCGACACCTGGAAGGTGGTGTTGCCGAAGCGGGTCATGTCGGGGCCCTCGACGTAGTACTTGATCAGCTCCTGCAGCTTGAGGGCGGGAATGATCTCCCAGGGGATGAACGCGCCGTCGACCACTTTCTTGGACAGCGCCTGCGGCAGGTCGGGTACGGGCATGCCGACCGGAGAGGCGCCGAGCGCCTCGATCACCCAGGCCCCGGTGCGGGTCGGGATGCGCATCTTCAGGCCCTTCAGGTCGTCGGGCGAATGAACCGGCTTGTCGACCATCTGGATGCCCTGGCCCTGGTGCACGTGCAGGAACAGCACGTGCACGCCCTTGTATTCCGGCTTCAGGTATTTGTTGTACATCGCGTGCATCGCGAGGTTGGTCGCGGCCGGGTTGTTGGTGTGCACGAACGGCAGCTCGAACACTTCGGTGCGCGGGAACAGGCCGGCGGTGTAGCCGTTCACGGTCCACACGATGTCGACCACGCCGTCGCGCACCTGGTTGATGAGCTGCGGCGGCTTGCCGCCGAGCGACATCGAGGGATAGATCTCGATCTTGACCTTGCCGCCGGAAGACTTCTCGACCCGCTCGGCCCAAGGCGCGAGCATCTTGACCTGCGCCGGCGACTTCGGGCCCAGGAAGTGGTGCAGCTTGAGCGTGATCTGCTGCGCCGCGGCGCCGGACGACAGCGCCGCCATGATGGCGCCCGCTGCGACGCCCAACAGGACGCGATGATGCTTGTGCATGATGAATTCCTCCTCAGGATGAAACTATTGTGGATGTCTTATTATTATTGGCGACGCGGAATTGTATCGCAGCCCGTTCGTACACAGGGGCCTGCAATATCGTGCATCGCCGGGCTTTGCGCGCGGCTCAGGGCTTCTTCTCGAGCTCGGCGCATTGCTTGTCGAATTCCTGAATCACGAGCTTGAGCAAATCCTCCAGCGCGCCCTCGGCCTTGAGCAGGTCGTTCGCGCGCTCGGCAAGCGCCTTGTGCTTCCTGAAGTCCTCTTCCAGCAGCAGCCAGATCTCGGACAGCTTTTCCATGTTGCTGCGCGCGTAGTGCTCCATCTCCTTGAGCTGCGAGACGACGATCTTGAGCTTCTCCAGCGGAGTCTTTTCCGGTTGCTCGTCGGCCATGGCGCGATCCTCGTGGCGAAGGTCGTGCGCGTAGTCTAGCCGAGCCGCGGGCGTTAGAATCAAACTCTTTCCGGGCGTTGGGCGGTCGATGGCGCAAGAGGGGGACTTCAGGCTCGAGCGCGAGCCGTACTACCGCCCGCTGCACGGCGAAGTCGAGCTGTTCGAGGCGGCGTGGCGCAACCGGCTGCCGGTGCTGCTCAAGGGCCCCACCGGCTGCGGCAAGACGCGCCTCGTCGAGTTCATGGCGTGGCGGCTTGGGCGGTCGCTGGTGACCGTCTCCTGCCATGACGACCTGACCGCCGCCGACCTCGCCGGGCGCTACCTGGTGACCGCGGGCGAGACCGTATGGGTCGACGGCCCGATGACGCGCGCGGTGCGCCTCGGGGCGATCCTGTACCTGGACGAGATCGTCGAGGCGCGCAAGGACACCACGGTGGTGATCCACCCGCTGGCCGACGACCGGCGCGCGCTGTTCCTCGAAAAGCGGGGCGAGGTGCTGCATGCGCCGCCCGAGTTCATGCTCGCCATTTCCTACAATCCCGGCTACCAGAGCGTGCTGAAGGAGCTCAAGCAGTCGACCCGCCAGCGCTTCGTGGCGATCGATTTCGATTACCCCGCGGCCGAGGTCGAGGCGGCGATCGTCGCGCGCGAGAGCGGGGTCGACGCCGCCACCGCGCAGGCGCTGGTGAAGCTCGCGCACATGACGCGCAACCTCAAGGGCAACGGGCTCGACGAAGGCGCCTCGACCCGCCTGCTGGTGCACGCGGGCAAGCTGATCGCGCAGGGCGTGGCGCCGCGCACGGCCTGCGAGGGGGCGGTCGCGCTCGCGCTCAGCGACGAGCGCGAGATGCTCGCCGCGCTCAATGAGCTCGTCAGCTCGGTATTTTGAGTCGCCTGTCGGCTCCGCTGAGCCGCCGCTCGGCGCGGCCGAGCTCGAGCGGCGGCTCGACGAGCTGGTCGGCGCGGTGCTGTCGTCGCGCCGCACCGCGGCGGGCCTCGCGCGCGGGCTCGCCGAACAGGCGCGCCCGCTGCAGGACTTCGTCCTGCGCTGGGCCGGGGTGGCCGCCAAGTCCAGCCCCGAGCTCGCCTACCAGTTCGCCGGGCTCGCCGCGCGCGCGGTCGGCGAGCTGGGCTACGCCGGCGCCGAGCGCTGGCTGCTGGCGGCGATGGATGTGTACGACCGCGAGGGCCTGTACCGCGCGAGCGCCGAGCTGAAGGACCTCGCGGCCTTCGTCGAGCGCGCGCGCGAGGGCGCCTGGGGAGTGAGCTTCGCCGAAGTCGCCGGGGTGCTCGAGACCTTCGTCGCCGGCCTGGCCGGCCGGCGCCTGAAGCTCGCGCCGGCCGAGACTGCCTGGACCGACAGCGCCACGCTCTTCCTGCCGCAGCGGATAACGCTCTTTGCCTCGCGCGCGGAGAATTTCCGCGTCTACAAGGTGAGCGCGGCGCTGCTGTGGGCGCAGACGCGCTTCGGCAGCTTCGCTCTTGCGCTGGCGGACTATTCGGGCACGCCGCGCGAGCTTGAGCTGCTCAACCTGCTCGAGGCGCTGCGGCTCGCGGCGCGCCTCGAACACGAACTGCCGGGCCTTCACCGCGATCTCGAGGCGCTTTCGCGGCCCGCGCTCGGCGCCGAGTTCGGCCCCGCGCGCGAGCGGCTGCGCGCGCCGGGCGCGAGCGCGGCCGACAGCCTGGCCGCGCTGCGCCGGCTGCCGGCTTCGGCCCGGGCGCCGGACTGGCCGTTCCTCGGCACGCTCGACCCGGCGCGCGCGCTCGCGGTGCGCGACGAACGCGTCGCGCGCGACAAGCAGGCGCTGCGTGCCGCGCTGCAGCACTGGAGCGACGAGCGCGGCGACGAAGGACTGCCGCCGCTGGACGGCGAAAGTCTTGCAAGCGGGGCTGCGGCGCCGCCGGAGGACGTGCAGCGCCTCGTCCAATCGCTGCGGCAGGACCTCGGCGAGCTGCCCGCGGACTGCCTGCTGCCGGCCGGCGAGAGCCCCTATCCGGCGCACGCGCGGGAGGCGGCCGCCGCGGCCGACCGCGCCGACGGCGGCGAGGAGGCCGGCGCGCTGCGCTACGACGAGTGGGACCACCGCCGCGGGCACTACCGCAGGCACTGGTGCGTGCTGCGCGAGCGCGACGTGCAGCCGGGCGATCCGGCGTTCGTCGAGGCCGCGCTCGAGCGCTTCCGGCCGCAGATCCGGCAGCTCAGGCGCACGTTCGAGGCCCTGCGCGGCGAGGACAGGCGGCTGCGCGGCGAGCCCTTCGGCGAGGACGTGGACCTCGACGCGCTGGTGCGTGCCCGCGCCGAGCTCGCCGCCGGCGGCGAGCTCGGCGAACGACTGTTCGTGCGCCGCGCGCGGCGCGAGCGCGACATGGTGGCGCTGTTCATGGTCGACATGTCCGGCTCGACCAAGGGTTGGATCAACGACTGCGAGCGCCACGCGCTGGTGCTGCTGTGCGAAGCGCTCGAGGCGCTGGGCGACCGCTACGCGATCTACGGCTTCTCCGGGCTCACGCGCAAGCGCTGCGAGGTGTACCGCGTCAAGCGCTTCGACGAACCCTACGGCCTCGCGGTGCGCGAAAGGATCGCGGGTATCCAGGCGCTCGACTACACGCGCATGGGGGCCGCGATCCGGCACCTGTCGGGCATCCTGGCCCGGCAGCCGGCGCGCACGCGGCTGCTGCTGACGCTGTCGGACGGCAAGCCGGACGACTTCTCCGACGGCTATCGCGGCGAGTACGGCATCGAAGACACGCGCCAGGCGCTGATCGAGGCCAGGCGGTCCGGCGTTCATCCGTTCTGCATCACCATCGACCGCGCGGCGAGCGGGTACCTGCCGCACATGTACGGCGCGGTGAACTACACCGTGGTAGCCGACGTAGCCCGCTTGCCCACCAAGCTGGCCGAGCTGTACCGGCGGCTGACCGCATGAGCGCCGCGCGCCGCATCGCGCATCTCGACATGGACGCGTACTACGCGTCGGTCGAGCTGCTGCGCCGCCCCGAGCTGCGCGGCCTGCCGCTGGTGATCGGCGGCGGCCGGGGCCTCGCGCGCCTGGCCGACTATTCGGGCCGCGGCGTGATCACCACCGCCACCTACGAGGCGCGCGCCTTCGGCCTGCGCTCGGGCATGAGCCTCGCGCGCGCCGCCGCGCTGTGCCCGCAGGCCGTGCTGCTGCCGGCGGACTTCGACGAGTACCGCCGCGTCTCGCGCCTGTTCAAGGCGGCGGTGGCGCGCATCGCGCCGCAGATCGAGGACCGCGGCATCGACGAGATCTTCATCGAGCTGAGCGCGCACGGCGGCGACGAGCGGGAGGCCGCGCGCTCGATCAAGGCCGCGGTGCGCGAGGCGACCGGGCTTTCGTGCTCGATCGGCGTGGCGCCGAACAAGCTGCTGGCCAAGATCGCCTCCGAGCTCGACAAGCCAGACGGCCTGACCATGATCGAGGAGGGCGACCTCGCGCCGCGCATCTGGCCGCTGCCGGCGAACAGGATCAACGGCATCGGGCCGAAGGCGGGCGAGAAGCTCGCCGCGCTCGGCATTCGCAGCATCGGCGAGCTCGCCGCGGCGGACCGCGCGCTGCTGATGCGGCGCTTCGGCGCCGGCACCGGCGCCTGGCTGCACGACGCGGCGCACGGACGCGACGAGCGGGCGCTGGTCACCGAGCGCGAGCCGAAGTCGATCAGCCGCGAGACGACCTTCGAGCGCGACCTGCACCCGCGGCGCGACCGCGAGGCGCTGTCGGCGATCTTCACCCGGCTGTGCGAGAAGCTCGCCGAGGACCTGCGGCGCAAGGGCTACCGCGGCCGCAGCGTCGGCATCAAGCTGCGCTACGACAACTTCCAGACCCTCACCCGCGACCGCACGCTCGAGTCGCACACCGACGACGCACGCGCCATCCGGCGCGCCGCGGGCGAATGCCTCAGGCGCGCGCCGCTCGAGCGCAGGCTGCGCCTGCTCGGAGTGCGCGTGGGCTCGCTGGCGGCGGCCGGCGAGGCGGCCGACCTGTTCGGCTGATCAGGCCGCCGGCGCCGGCTCGTGCGGCAGCGTCATCTCGGCGATCAGGCCGCCGCCGGGGGCGTTGCGCAGGCTGACCTCGCCGCCGTGCCAGCGCGCGATGTTGCGCGCGATGCTCAGGCCGAGGCCCACCCCGCCGCTGGCCCGGCTGCGCGAGCCCTCGAGGCGGAAGAACGGCTCGAACACGGTTTCGAGCTGGTCCGCGGGGATGCCGGGGCCGCAGTCGCGCACCTCGATGCGCAGCGCGCGCGCGTCGTCGCTGATCGTCAGGTCCGCCCTTTCGCCGTAGCGCAGCGCGTTCTCGATCAGGTTGTTGAGGCAGCGGCGCAGCGCCTGCGGGTGGGCGTTGTAGGGCCCGCGCGGCGCGCCGCTCACGCTGGTCTCGCGTCCGCTCTCGCGCCAGTCCTCGCACAGGCTGTCGATCAGCGCCGCCACGTCGAGCGGCTGGCGCTGCGGCTCCTTGCCCAGGCTCCTGAAGAACTCCAGCGTCGAGCCGAACATCGCCTCCATCTCGTCCAGGTCGCGCACGAACTTGTCCTTCACCGCGCCGTCCGGGAGCATCTCGGCGCGCAGGCGCATGCGCGTGATCGGCGTCTTCAGATCGTGCGAGATGGCACCGAGCATGCGGGCGCGCTCGAGCACGTAGCCGCGGACCTGAGACTGCATGCGATTGAAGGCGTCGATCACGCTCGCCACCTCACGCGGGCCGCTCGGATCGAGCGGCGGGCCCTCGGGGTTTTCGCCCAGCGCGCGCGCCGCGCGCGACAGCCGCTCCAGCGAGCGCGTCATGCTGCGCACCACCAGCGCGGTGAGCAGGAAGAAGATCGCAAGGGTGAGCAGCAGCTTCGGCACCAGGGTCTCGTAGCGC
>DAHVFK010000119.1 GCA_027317055.1 Betaproteobacteria bacterium
CCCAGCGGCTCGAGATGCGCGAGCAGCTGGGAACGATCCGCGGTTTCGCCGACACTGGCCATCGGCCCATTATGCCGAAAAGCTCAGGCAATGAGCCACAACACCGTGGCGAGCCAGCCCACCACCGCTGCCGTGAGCGCCGGATCGCGCAGCAGCTCGGAGGAGGGATCGCCACCGCCGCCGCGGTAGCGCAGGCGGAAAAGATATCGCAGCGTCCCGAGCAGCACCCAGGGCACGGTCAGTACCAGGCCGCTGGTGCCGTGCAGCTCGGCCGTTTCCGGCGCCAGGGTATAGAAGACGTAGGCGACGATCATCCCGATCGCGCACGCCGTTATCGCGCCGTCCAGGAAGCGGGGGCTGTAGGCGGCCAGCACCGCGCGATGCTGGCCGGCGTCGCCCGCCAGCCGCTCGAGCTCCGCGCGCCGCTTGGCAAAGCCCAGAAACAGGGTCAGCAGCATGCCGCACGCGAGCAGCCAGTTCGACGGCACGATGCCGATGCCTGCCGTTCCGGCGAGCAGCCGCAGCATGAAACCGGAAGCGAGCGCCAGCACGTCGATCACCGGCACGTGCTTCAGGCCCAGCGTGTAGGCGACGTTGAGCGCCAGGTAGCCGGCCACCGTGGCCGCCACGCCCCACGTGGCGAGCGAGGCGAGCGCGAGCCCGACCAGGGCGAGCAGCACCGCCAGCGTCAGGGCCTCGGCGACGCTGATCGCGCCCCTTGCGACCGGGCGCGTGCGCTTGTCCGGGTGGCCGCGGTCCTGCTCGGCGTCGATGCAGTCGTTGAACGCATACACTGCGCTCGAGGCGAAGCAGAAGGCGACGAAGGCCGACAGCGCGAGAACGACTGTGTGCGGGTTGTCCCAGCCATGCCCGAACACGACGCCGGCGAGCACGAATCCGTTCTTGACCCACTGATGAGGCCGCAGCAGGCGCACCAGGTCGCGCGCGCGCAGCACTTTCAGTTCCTCCTGCCGCAGTCGCCGCTGCCGAAGTAGCGCTCGCAGAAGTAGCAGCGCCCCGGCGGCAGCCAGCCAGGCCGGCGGTAGTAGTGGTCGCGCACGAAGCTCAGCACGCCCGCACGATAGGCGGGATAGTCGAAGCCCTGGCCGAGCACCGCGTAGAACATGACGCCCCTGACCGGAAACGCGTGCACCTGCACGCCGTGAAAATACGGCCGGTACTCGTTCATCAACGGCGGCGAGGGCCGCAGAACGAGGATATCGGTGCCGTCGAGTCTGCGGAAGTCGGTCAGGATGTCGTCGTGGCGTGCGTGCGAGGAGCCCGGGCCGAACACGATCACCCTGCGGCCCGCGTAGTACTCGTAGCTGGCGGCCGCCGCGTAGCTGCTGGCCGCGAGGCGGTAGTGCCCTTCATACGGCGCGATCTGCTCGAGCACCCCGCGGGTGTCGGCGAACGCGACGATGCGCGGGTACATGCGCGTCCAGCCTTGCCAGGTCTGCATCGGCAGGCTGGCGATCACCACGATCGCGAGAGCGTGCAGCGCGGCGAACCAGGCGAAGAAGCGCGCGCTCGAGGCGAGCGCCCGGCGCCCGGGCAGCAGCGCGAGGCTCGCGATCAGCGGCGGCAGGAACGACAGCAGCCAGTGCAGGCCCACTTCCTTGCGCAGCGACACCAGGACGAACGCCGCCAGGGGCACGGCCCAGGCCAGCAGCAGCGCCCGCGCCTGCGGCAGCGCCGCGCTCGCACGCAGCGCGGCGCGCTCCTTCCACGCCCAAACCAGCAGCGGCGCGGCCAGATAGGCGAGCGAGAGCGCGTACAGCGCGGGCGTGACCAGCGACCAGGCCGCGTCGGACTGCCGGTTGACCGCGTTGAACATCAAGTTGCACCAGCAAGCTTCGTAGTTCCAGTACAGGTTCTCGAGCGCGAACGGCAGCGCGCCGAGAAAGACCAGGAGCGGCCCCGACCAGCGCCGCGCCGCACCCGGCGAGGCGAGCGCCCACGCGAAGTAACCCAGTCCGAGCAGCACCGCGAAGTACTTCGACAGGAACGCGAGACCGAGGAACACGCCCGAGGCGAGGAAGACCCAGGCTGCGCCGCGCTGCGCCGCGCGCGCGAAAAAAAGCACCGACAGCGTCGAGAAAAAGATCAGCGGCGTGTCGGTCGTGATCAGGACGTTGACGAAGTTGAGCGGCACCAGCAGCACGCACACCGCGGCGAGATTGGCGCTGTCCTCGTCGCGGCCGAACCAGGCGCGCAGCGCCGTGCGCAGCATCAGCGCGAGCGCGGGCGGCAGCAGCGTGACCGGCAGGCGCAGCGCCCACTCGGCATCGGACCAGTGCAGGATCAGCGCAAGCAGCCAGCCGACCATTGGCGGGTGGTCGTAGAAGCCGAGGTCGGGATGGCGCCCCCAGAGCACGAAATAGGCCTCGTCGCCGCTGAGGGGCAGCACGGCCGAGAGCCAGAAGCGGAACGCAAGCGTGGCGACGAGTGCGATGCCGAGCCAGCGTCGAGTGGTGAGAGGCATCCGGGAAATCGGGCGCACGCGGAAAGCGGCGATTATAGTCGCCGCCGCGCACGGCTCAGGAGGCCGCCGCGCGCACCAGCAGCGAAACGCCCGCCGCCACCAGCAGCAGGTAGACCACGCGCACCACGGCCGCGGCGGGGATCGCAGCATGCAGCCGATTGCCGATCAGCACGCCGGCGATCACGGCGGGCGCGAGCAGCAGCGCGCAGACCGCGAGCCCGTCTTGCGACAGCAGTCCGGTGGCGCCGAACAGCACCACGCGCACGATCGACGACGCCATGATCATCGCTGCGTTGGTCGCGCGCAGCTCGCTCTTGTCGCGGATGCGGCCGCTGTTGAAGATCGCGAACAGCACGCCGCCGGTGCCGAACATCGCAGACAGCGCGCCGCCGGCGAGGCCGATCGGGCCGCACCAGGCGCGCGCGAGCGCCACCGGCACGCCGCGCCGCGTCAGCCCGTAGGCGGCGTACATGAGCACGAACAGGCCCAGGCCGGCGAGCAGACGCTGCTCCGACACGCGGATCAGCAGCGTCAGCCCGAGCGCCATGCCCGCGAGCATGAACACTGCGAGCCAGCGGATCTCGTCGTAGCGGATGCCGCGCCGGAAGCGGGCGCCGAAGAGCGCGAAGGCGGTGAGATCGAGCAGCAGCATCAGCGGCACCGCGAACTTGAGCGGCAGCATCTGCGCCAGCAGCGGCATCGAGAGCACGGTGGAACCGAACCCGGTCATGCCGTACACCACGTAGGCCCCGAGCACGATCAGCGCCGCGGCGCCGATCACCTCGGGCGAGAGCGCCGGCAGGGCTCAGTCCTCGGCTGCGGCGGCGTCGCGTACCGCGCCCGTCTCGCGCCGCTTCGCGACCGCCTGCGCCAGGTCCGCGAGCAGCGCCACCGACGCTTCCCATCCGAGGCAGGCGTCGGTGATGCTCTGGCCGAAGGTCAGCTCCCGGCCCGGCTTGAGATCCTGCCGCCCTTCGACCAGGTTCGATTCGACCATCACGCCGATGATGCGCCCGTCGCCCGAGGCGACCTGCGCCCCGGCTTCGGCGCAGACTTCGCGCTGACGCCGGTAGTCCTTGCGGCTGTTGGCATGCGAGCAATCGATCATCAGTCGCTCGGGAAGGCCTGCGTTGCGCAGCTCGTCGCAGGCGCCCTTGAGGCTTTGCGCGTCGTAGTTGGGCTGCCGCCCGCCGCGCAGGATGATGTGGCAATCGTCGTTGCCGCGCGTCTCGACGATCGACACCTGCCCGCTCTTGTGCACCGACAGGAAATGGTGCTTCTGCCGCGCGGCGAGGATGGCGTCGACCGCGATGCGAACGTTGCCGTCGGTTCCGTTCTTGAATCCGACCGCGGCCGAAAGGCCCGAGGCGAGCTCGCGGTGCACCTGCGATTCGGTGGTGCGCGCGCCGATCGCGCCCCACGACACCAGGTCGCCGATGTACTGGGGCGAGATCACGTCGAGGAACTCGCAGCCCGCCGGAACGCCGGCCTGGTTGATGCGCACCAGCAGGTCGCGCGCGATGCGCAGGCCCTCGTTGATGCGAAAGCTCCCGTTCAGGTAGGGGTCGTTGATCAGGCCTTTCCAGCCCACCGTGGTGCGCGGCTTCTCGAAATAGACCCGCATCAGCACTTCGAGCTCGCCGGCGAAGCGGGTACGCTCGACCGCGAGGCGTTCGGCGTAGGCAATCGCGGCGGCCGGGTCATGGATCGAGCACGGCCCGATCACCACCAGCAGGCGGTCCGAGCGCCCGTGCAGGATGTCGCCCACTCGGCGCCGCGTGTCCGCGATCAGCGTCTCGACCGGGGTGCCCTGGATCGGGAAGAAGCGGATCAGGTGCTCCGGCGGCGGCAGGGGAACGATGTTCTCGATCCGCTCGTCGTCGGTGAGCGAAGTCCTGTCTAGCGGCGAAGCGGCCGGGTAGGCGTCGGTGGGCGTGGTCATGGGTGGTTTCCGTGGGGGCAAAAAAAAACCGCCAGGCTTTCGGGCACTGGCGGTTTTTCGGGATTCGTCGGGATGCAGCTAGCCGTTCCCTTCCGCCAGTGGGCGCGGGAAGAAGAAGAAAAAGCCGTAGAACCAGCGCGTCATCACATTGACCTCAACGAGGATTGAAGCACGCGGGGGCGCCTTTGGCAACTTTTCTGCATTGGGACGCGCGCGCAGTCAGCACTCGGGTCCGACGGCTGCTATCGGCTGGCCCGACTATTGCTTATCTATCAAGCGTCGTGTTACGGTTTTCGTGCGGTCATGCCGCCGAAAACAAGGAGGCAGAAGAATGTCGGCAAACGTCGCAATTCCGGTCGCGGGCTTCAAGGACGTCTACAGCGTCGCAGACGTCGACAAGGCCCTGCAGGAGCTCACCCCTTCGGCGAGCGAGGCGCTGCGCGCACTGTACGAGAAGATGCTGCGCGTAGGCGGCCAGCGCTTCACCGTCAAGCCCTCGTCGATGCCGCAGATGGACGAGCTGTTCGACGAGCTGCCCAACTTCGGCGAGGTGCTGGAGGACATCCGCAAGCACCTCGCACTTTGCATCGACTCCGAAGATTCGGTCGAGCTGCCGCCCACCCTGCTGCTGGGCGAGCCGGGAATCGGCAAGACGCATTTCGCCCGGCGCATCGCGACCCTGCTCGGGACCGGCTTCGGCTTCGTGCCGATGAGCTCTCTCACCGCGGGCTGGATCCTGTCGGGCGCGTCGTCGCAGTGGAAGAACGCCAAGCCCGGCAAGGTGTTCGACACCTTCCTGCACGGCGAGTACGCCAATCCGGTGATGGTGGTCGACGAGCTCGACAAGGCGGCCGACGGCGGCCAGTACGATCCGCTGGGCGCGCTCTACGCGCTGCTCGAGTCCCGTACGGCGATGCAGTTCGTGGACGAATTCGTCGAAGTGCCGATCGACGCTTCGGGTGCGGTGTGGTTCGCCACCGCGAACGATGCGGCGCGCATCCCGGAGCCGATCCTCAACCGCATGAACGTGTACCAGATCGACCCGCCGGACGCCGACGCGGCGGCGCGCATCGCCCTGGCGATCTACCGCGAGATCCGCGCGGCGCACGACTGGGGGCGCCAGTTCCCCGAGTCGCCGTCGCAGCCGGTGCTCGAGCGGCTGGCTGAGCTCACCCCGCGCGAGATGCGGCGCGCGGTGCAGCTCGGCTTCGGCAACGCCAAGCTCGCGGGTCGCGGCGAGGTGAGTCCGGACGACATTCAGGACGGGCGCGGCGCGAAGAAATCGCGCATCGGCTTCTAGTCCGGAGCCGGGCGCTAGGCCTTCGCCAGCGTGCGCCCGCAGACGATCACGCTGACCCAGATCGCGAGCGAGACCGCCGCGCAAACGCGCGCCTGCCATGGCGGCGGGGCATCGACGTCCCAGGCCGCCGCGCCGCGGAACACCGCGGCATGGAACAGCGCCGCGTTGGTGCCGGCGGCCAGCAGCAGCATCATCTTGAGCGCGAACAGAGGGCTGCCGATCAGCTCCTCGGCCCGCGCGAGGAACATCAGCAGGCCGCTCGGCACGATCAGCAGGAAGCTCGCCGCGCTCCACGGCAGCAGGTGGGCCGCCAGCCGCCGCACCGGCAGCGAGCGCGACAGGCCGAGCAGGCGCAGATCGAACACCGCAATCGAGCCCACCAGCAGGGCCACGCCGATCAGGTGAACGCTCGCCACCGCGGCGTGCAGCGCGCTCGAGCCGCGCAGCGCCACAGCCAGCGGCGAGGCCGCGAGCGCCGCGGCCGGCGTCACAGCTTCCGCTCGACCCAGCCCTGCACCGAGCGCAGCGCGTCGGGCAGCTTGGCGGGCTCGGCGCCGCCAGCCTGCGCCATGTCGGGGCGCCCGCCGCCCTTGCCGCCGACCTGCTGGGCGACGAAGTTGACCAGGTCCCCCGCCTTGAGCTTCGCGGTCAGGTCGGCGGTCACGCCGGCCACCAGCGAGACCCTGCCGTCGCTCACCGTGCCGAGCACGATCGCGGCCGACTTCAGCCTGTCCTTCAGCTTGTCCATGGTCTCGCGCAGCGTCTTGGCGTCGGCGCCCTCGAGCGACGCGGCGAGGACCTTGGCGCCCTTCACCTCGCGCGCCTGGTCGGCGAGGTCCTCGCCCTGGCTCGAGGCGAGCTTGGACTTCAGGCGCGCCAGCTCCTTCTCGAGCGAGCGCTCGCGCTCGCGGGTGGCCTGAATCCGCTCCTCGAGCTTGTCGCGCGTGGTCTGGTAGAAGCCCTCGACGAAGCTCATCTGGCGCTCGAGGTCCTGCACATACTCGAGCGCGCCCTCGCCGGTCACGGCCTCGACGCGCCGGATGCCGGCCGCGACCCCCGACTCGGAAACTATTTTGAACAGCCCGATATCGCCGGTGCGCGCGACGTGCGTGCCGCCGCACAGCTCGGTCGAGACGTCACCCATGGAGAGCACGCGCACCTCGTCGCCGTACTTGTCGCCGAAGAAGGCGAGCGCGCCGGCCTTGATCGCCGCGTCGAACTTCATGATGCGCGCGCGCACTTCCAGGTTGCGCCGGATGGCGTCGTTGACCAGCGCTTCCACCTGGCGGAGCTCTTCCGCCGCCATCGGCTGCGGGTGCGAGAAGTCGAAGCGCGTGCGCAGCGCGTCGACCAGCGAGCCCTTCTGCTGCACGTGCGCGCCGAGCACCTTGCGCAGCGCGGCGTGCATCAGGTGGGTCGCGGAGTGGTTCCACATCGCGCGCCGGCGCGAGCTCACGTCCACCTGGGCGCTCACCTCGTCGCCCACCTTGAGCCGGCCGGTGACCTGCGCGCCGTGGTGGCCGAACACCTCGGCCTGGATCTTCTGCGTATCGGAAACGGCGAAGGTTCCGGCCGGGCCAAGCATCTCGCCGCGGTCGCCGACCTGGCCGCCCGACTCGGCGTAGAACGGCGTGCGGTCGAGCACCACCACGCCCGATTCGCCCGCGTTCAGCTCGCTCACCTGCGCCCCTTCGCGGTATAGCGCGATCACCGTGCCCTTGAGCGAGAACGTCTCGTAGCCGTGGAACTCCGTCTTGCCGCCAGCGTAGTCGAGCCCCGCCGCCATCGAGAAGCGGCTCGCAGCGCGCGCTCGCTCGCGCTGCTGGGCCATCGCCGCCTCGAAGCCGGCGATGTCGATTTGCAGCCCGCGCTCGCGGCAGATGTCCGCCGTGAGGTCGACCGGGAAGCCGAAGGTGTCGTACAGCTTGAACACCGTTTCGCCGTCGAGCATCGGCCCTTCGCCCGCGAGCGCCGCCTCGAGCACCTGCATGCCGTGGTGCAGCGTCTCGGCAAAGCGCTCCTCTTCCTGCCTGAGCACCTGCGCCACGCGCGCCTTGGCCGCGCTCAGCTCCGGATAAGCGGCGCCCATGGCGCGCTCGAGGTCCTCCACCAGGCGGTGGAAGAAGGGCTTTTGCTGCCCGAGCTTGTAGCCGTGGCGGATCGCGCGGCGGATGATCCGGCGCAGCACGTAGCCGCGGCCTTCGTTGCCGGGAATCACACCGTCTACGATCAGGAAGCTACAGGCGCGGATGTGATCCGCGATCACGTTGAGCGACGGGCTCTTCAGATCCTTGGCGCCGGTCTCGCGCGCCGCCGCCCGGATCAGGTCCTGGAACAGGTCGATCTCGTAGTTCGAATGCACGCCCTGCAGCACCGCGGCAATGCGCTCCAGTCCCATGCCGGTATCGACCGAGGGCTTGGGCAGCGGGTGCATCACACCCGCGTCGTCGCGGTTGAACTGCATGAACACCAGGTTCCAGATCTCGATGTAGCGGTCGCCGTCTGCGTCCGGCGACCCCGGCGGCCCGCCGGGGATGCCCTCGCCGTGGTCGTAGAAGATCTCGCTGCACGGACCGCAGGGGCCGGTCTCGGCCATCTGCCAGAAGTTGTCCGACTGGTATTTCTGCCCGCCGGGCTTGTCGCCGATGCGCACGCAGCGCTCCTTGGGCACCCCGATCACCCGCGTCCACAGCTCGTAGGCCTCGTCGTCGCTGTGGTAAACCGTGGTCCAGAGCTTCTCGGGCGGCAGCTTGTAGACCTTGGTCAGCAGCTCCCAGGCGAAGTGGAGCGCGTCCTTCTTGAAATAGTCGCCGAAGGAGAAATTGCCGAGCATCTCGAAGAAGGTGTGGTGGCGCGCGGTGTAGCCGACGTTCTCCAGGTCGTTGTGCTTGCCGCCCGCGCGCACGCAGCGCTGCGAGGTCGTGGCACGGCTGTAGGGGCGCCGCTCCTTGCCGAGGAAGACGTCCTTGAACTGCACCATGCCGGAGTTGGTGAACAGCAGCGTCGGGTCGTTGCCCGGCACGAGCGGGCTCGAGGCCACGAC
>DAHVFK010000011.1 GCA_027317055.1 Betaproteobacteria bacterium
GCGCTAGACTAGCCTGCTGCAAGGAGCCGCTTCCATGGACCTGAACTACTCTTCTGAGGAACTCGCTTTTCGCGACGAAGTGCGGGGCTGGCTGAGCGCCAACCTGCCGGACGACCTGCGGCGCAAGATGGCGCAATACGAGCACCTCACGCGCGACGACCTGTTGCACTGGCACCGCCTGCTCGCCAAGAAGGGCTGGATCGCGCCCTCCTGGCCGAAGGAGTGGGGCGGCACCGACTGGAACCTGGTCGAGCGCTATATTTTCGAGGAGGAGTGCGGCTACGCCGGAACGCCGCCGCTGATCCCCTTCGGCCTGTCGATGTGCGCGCCGGTACTGCTCAAGTTCGGCACCGGGGCGCAGAAGAAGCGCTTCCTGCCGCGCATCTACAACGGCGACGACTTCTGGTGCCAGGGTTACTCCGAGCCGGGCTCGGGGTCCGACCTGGCCTCGCTCAAGACCAAGGCGGTGCGCCAGGGAGAGCACTACGTGGTCAACGGGCAGAAAATCTGGACCACGCTCGCGCACTACGCCGACTGGATCTTCTGTCTGGTGCGCACCGACAGCGGCGCCGCCAAGCGCCAGGAAGGCATCTCGTTCCTGCTGTTCGACATGAAGACCCCCGGCATCACGGTGCGCCCGCTGATCCTGATGGACGGCGGGCACGAGGTGAACGAAGTGTTCTTCGACGACGTCAAGGTGCCGGTCGAGAACCTGGTGTTCGAGGAAGGCAAAGGCTGGACGGTGGCCAAGTACCTGCTCGGCCACGAGCGCATGAACACCGGGCGCATCGGCGCCTCCAAGCGCGAGCTCGCCAAGCTGAAGGAATTCGCCGCCGAGCAGAGCAAGGGCGGCCGGCCGCTGATCGAGGACGTGCGCTTTCGCGACAGGCTCTCGCGCGTGGAGATCGAGCTCACCGCGCTCGAGATCACCAACCTGAGGTTCCTCGACCAGATGCGCCGCACCGGGCAGCCGCCGGGCGCCGACGTCTCGATGCTCAAGATCAAGGGCACCGAGATCCAGCAGGCGCTCTCGGAGCTGATGATGCAGGCGGTCGGGCCGCTCGCGCTGCCGTTCAAGCCGTCCGACGGCGGCGACGGCTTCGATTCGTTCGCCGCCGGACTCGCGCCGCGCTACTGCAACATGAGGAAGACCACGATCTACGCCGGATCGAACGAGATCCAGCGCAACATCATCTCCAAGATGACCCTCGGGTTGTAGGCATGAACTTCGACTACAACGAAGAGCAGCAACTGCTGGCCGATTCGATCCGGCGCTTCATCGCGAAGGACTACGACTTCGAGGCGCGCAAGAAGATCGTCGCCTCGCAGGAAGGCTCGAGCGCGCAGGTCTGGGCCACGTTCGCGGAGATGGGGCTGCTCGGCATCCCCTTTGCCGCGGAGCAGGGCGGCTTCGGCGGCGGCGCGATCGACCTCATGAGCGCGATGGAGGCGATCGGCGAGGGCCTGGTGGTCGAGCCGTTCCTGCCTACCGTGGGCCTGGGTGCGCAGTTCGTCGCGCGCGGCGGCAGCGAGGCGCAGAAGAAGGCGATCCTGCCGGCGGTGATCGAAGGCAAGCTGAAGCTGGCCTTCGCCCAGACCGAGGACGGCGCGCGCTACGACCTGGCGCACGTCGCCGCGGCCGCGAAGAGGGCGGGCAAGGTCTGGCTGATCGACGGCGAAAAGCGCGTCGTGCTCGGCGCGCCGCTGGCGGACAAGCTGGTGGTCTCGGCGCGCACCTCGGGCAAGACTACCGACGCCAAGGGCATCAGCCTGTTCCTGGTCGATCGCGCGGCAGCCGGCGTGAGCCTGCGGCCGTACCTGACGATCGACGAGACGCGCGCCGCGGACGTCGTGCTCAAGGGCGTGGAGGTCGGCGCCGACGCGCTGATCGGCAAGGAGGGCGAGGCGCTGGCGTTGATCGAGGAGGTGGTCGACTTCGCCACCGCGCTCGCCTGCGCCGAGGCGATCGGCGTCATGAAGCAGGCCAACGACGCCACGCTCGAGTACCTCAAGACGCGCAAGCAGTTCGGCGTGCCGATCGGGACCTTTCAGGCGCTGCAGCACCGCATGGTGGACATGGTGATCGCCGCCGAGCAGGCGCGCTCGATGGCCTTCCTCGCCTGCGCCAAGGTCGATTCCGAGACCGATCCGGAGGAACGCAAGCGGCTGGTGTCGGCGGCCAAGGTGACGATCGCCGACGCCTGCCGCCACGTCAGCCAGGAAGCGATCCAGCTGCACGGCGGCATGGGCATGAGCGAGGAGCTGAAGGTGAGCCACAGCTTCCGTCGCCTGACCGTGATCGCGCAACAGTTCGGCGATGCCGAGCATCACTTGGAGCGCTTCGCGGCGCTCGACCGGAGCTGAGATGGCAACCAACAAGGCATGGACCCTCGCCAGCCGCCCGACCGGGCCGGTGACCGAGCAGAACTTCAAACTGGTCGAGTCGGAGGCGCCGCGGCCGATGGACGGCGAGGTGCAGGTGAAGAACCTGTGGCTCTCGCTCGACCCGTACATGCGATTCCGCATGGACGACGTCAAGTCCTACGCGCCGTCGGTGCAGATCGGCGAAGTCATGGTCGGCCAGACCGCGGGCGAAGTGGTGGAATCGAAGCATCCGGGGTTCAAGGCCGGCGACAAGGTGCTTGCCGCCGGCTGGCAGCTGTACAGCTGCATCAAGGGCGACGACCTGTCCAAGGTGCCCGCGAGCGCCGCGCCGCTGTCGTACTACCTCGGGCTGCTCGGCATGCCGGGTCTGACCGCGTACTTCGGGCTGAAGGAGATCGGCGTGCCCAAGCCGGGCGAGACGGTGGTGGTGTCGGCAGCCTCGGGCGCGGTGGGCGGCGTGGTCGGCCAGCTGGCCAAGATCGCCGGCTGCCGCGCAGTGGGTATCGCGGGCGGCAAGCAGAAATGCGACTACGTGGTGAAGGAGCTCGGCTTCGACGCCTGCGTCGACTACAAGGCGGGCAACCTTTACCGCGACCTGCGCGAGGCCTGTCCCCAGCGCGCCGACGTGTACTTCGATAACGTCGGCGGCGAAGTGCTCGAAACCATGCTCAAGCTGATGAACCTGCGCTCGAGAATCGTCGTCTGCGGCCGTATCGCCGAGCGCGACGAAGCTTATTGCCACAAGAACCTGGGCGTCCTGATCGGCAACCGGATCAAGATGCAGGGCATGATCGTGTTCGACTGGAAGGACCGCTACGGCGAGGGCGTGCAGGCGCTCGCCGGGTACCTCGCGCAGGGCAAGCTGAAGTACCGCGAGTCGGTGGTCGAGGGAATCGAGAACGCGCCCAAGGGGTTCATCGCGCTCCTCACGGGAGGCAACTTTGGAAAACAGCTCGTCAAGCTCGGCTGAGGCTGCGCCGCCGTCCACAGTTGAGTACGTCGGGTTCTGGAGGCGATTTCTCGCTTTCGTCATCGATTCGTTGATCGTCCTGGTGGTCCTGGTGCCGCTCGCGTACTTCGCCCACAAAGCGGGCGACTGGGCGCGCTTGGGCGAGTACATGCGACACGCAATGGAGCAGGCTGCTGCCGGGGAACATCCCGACGTTGCTGGTTCCGTGAGCGCCCTGGGCTTTTCCGGACCCCTGGACGTTCTGATTCAGATCGTCTTGCCGATCGCCGCGTTGTTCCTGTTCTGGAAATATCGTAGCGCGACGCCCGGCAAGATGGCGGTTGGCGCGAAAATCGTCGACGCCAAGAGCGGCAAGGAGCCCTCGAACTGGCAGCTGCTCATTCGCTTTCTTGGATATTTCATTTCAATTGTCCCGCTGGGTCTGGGTTTTCTTTGGATCGCGTTCGATCGCAAGAAGCGCGGCTGGCACGACTTGATTGCGGGTACGGTTGTCATCTATGAAGACTGACGTGAGGAACCTCGATGATTGAACTCTATACATGGCCCACCCCGAACGGCCACAAAGTCCACATCATGCTGGAGGAGACCGGGCTGCCGTACCGCGTGCACCCGATCGACATCGGCGCGGGCGACCAGTTCAAGCCCGAGTTCCTCAAGATTTCGCCCAACAACAAGATGCCGGCCATCGTCGACCCCGACGGACCGGGCGGCAAGCCGATGCCGCTCGCCGAGTCGGGCGCGATCCTGTTCTACCTCGCCTCCAAGACCGGCAAGTTCCTGCCCGAGGACCTGCGCCAGCGCTGGCAGGTGATGCAGTGGGTGATGTTCCAGATGGGGCACATCGGGCCGATGCTGGGGCAGGCGCACCACTTCCTCGGCTATGCGCCGGAGAAGATCGAGTACGCGATGAACCGCTACAAGAACGAGGCCAACCGGCTCTACGGCGTGCTCGAGCGGCGCCTGGGCGAGTCGAAGTTCCTCGCCTGCGGGCAGTACACCATCGCCGACATGGCGACCATGCCGTGGCTGCGCTTTCCCGAGCGCCAGGGGGTGAACATCGAGGAGTTCCCCAACGTCAGGCGCTGGCGCGACGGCATCGCCGCGCGCCCGGCGGTGCAGCGCGCGCTGCAGGTGCTCGCCGACCGGCGCCGCACCGAGATGACCCCCGAGCAGCGGGAAAACATGTTCGGCGCGAAGCAATATGCCAAGCGCTGAGCTGAAGGGGAAAGTGGCCTGGATCACTGGCGGGGGCAGCGGTATCGGCCTGGCCGGCGCGCAGGCGCTCGCGGCGGCGGGAGCGCATGTGGTCATTTCCGGCCGCACGGCGAGCACCAACGAGAGCGGTCTGGCGGCGCTTAAGAAGTTCGGCAGCGCGGAGGCGCGCCTGCTCGACGTCGGCGACCGCGCCGCGGTGGAGAAGACCGCGGCGGAAATCGAGAAGGGCCACGGCCGCATCGACATCCTGGTGACGAGCGCGGGCACCAACATCGGCGGCGGCAAGCGCAACCTGAAGACCATGTCGCTCGACGGCTGGGACGACGTGGTCCGGATCAACCTTAACGGGCTGTTCTACTGCTGCTACGCCGTGCTGCCCGGCATGCGCGCGCGCAAAGACGGCGTTATCATCAACATCTCCTCCTGGGCCGGGCGCTACGCCACGCCGCTCACCGGGCCCGCGTACAACGCCACCAAGCGGGGGGTCATCGCGCTCACCGAGTCGATCAACATGGAGGAATGGCCCAACGGCATCCGCGCCACCTCGATCCTGCCGGGCGAAGTGGCCACCCCGATCATGGAAAAGCGCCCGGTCCCACCTTCCAAGGAAGAGCGCGCGCGCATGTCGCAGCCGGAGGATTTCGGCAATGCGATTCTGTTCATTGCAACCATGCCGGCGCGCGCCTGCGTCAACGAGCTGATCATCAGCCCGACTGCGAATCGCCTCCACCCGCGCGGCATCGAAGAACCGAAGAATTGATCTTCCTCCGCGTCGCGCTGCCGTTCATCGCGGGGTTCTTCGTCTCCTACATGTACCGCGCGGTGAACGCGGTGCTGGGCCCCACGCTCGCGGCCGAGTTCGGCCTCAGTGCCGGCGGGCTCGGGCTGCTGACCAGCATGTACTTCCTGTCCTTCGCCCTGTTCCAGCTGCCGCTCGGCCTGCTGCTCGACCGCTTCGGGCCGCGGCGCGTGAACGCGTCGCTGCTGCTGGTCGCCGCCGCCGGCGGCACCTGGTTCGCCGTTGCGCACTCGGCGGCCGAGGCGATCGCCGCGCGCGCGCTGATCGGCCTGGGCGTCTCCGGCTGCCTCATGTCGACCGTGCTCGCGTTCGTGCTGTGGTATCCAACCGAGCGCCTGTCTACCATGAACGGCATCGCCTTCGCCTGCGGCGCGCTCGGATCGATCACGGTCAGCGTGCCGCTCGAGCTGTTGCTGCGGGTCTGGACCTGGCGCGAGGCCTTCATGCTGCTGGTGGGCGCCACGCTCGCGGTGAACCTGACGCTGTGGTTCTGGGTGCCCGAGAAGAGCGCGCGCCCGAGCGGCGCGAGTCTGGGCGACCAGCTGCGCGGCCTGGCCAGGCTGGTCGCGGACCCGGGCTTTCGCCGCATCGCGTTCGCGATGGCCGCGAGCCAGGTCGCCGCCATGTCGCTGCAGACGCTCTGGATGGCGACCTGGCTGCGCGACGTCGCCGGCTACGACCCGTCCCAGGTCGCCCGCGGCCTGCTCGCGGCGAACGTGGCGATGATCGTCGGCTATCTCGGCTTCGGCCGCGTCGCGGACATGCGTGCGCGGCGCGGGCTTAGCGTGCTGCCGCTGCTGGCCGGCGGGCTCGCGCTCGCCTCGGCGAGCCTCGCCCTGCTCGCGCTGGGCACCCGCGCCGGCAGCCTCGTGCTCTGGTGCACCTTCGTCGGCGGCAGCACCTCGATCGTGCTCTCGTTCTCGCTCCTGTCGCGCCGCTATCCGAAGGAAATGAGTGGTCGCGCCAACACCGGCATCAACGTGTTCGGCTTCAGCGGCATGTTCCTCGGCCAGTGGGGCCTGGGCGCCGTGCTCGACCTCTGGCCGCAGAGCGCCGCGGGCTACGCGCCCGAGGCCTACACCTGGGCGCTGGGGCTTGCCTGGGCGATTCAGTTCAGCGGCCTGGTCTGGCTCTGGAGCGGCCGGCGGCTGCTCGATCGCCCGCTCGCCCCGGCCGGCGCGGGCTAGGGCTTGCGCGCGCGCACGGTGCCGATCGCCTTCGCGACCAGGCTGCCGTCTTCGTTCTTCGCTTCGCCTTCGACGAAGATGATGCTGCGGCCGTTCTTGAGCACCCGCGCCTCGGCCAGCAGCCGCGGCCCGCTGCCGGCGCCGATGAAGCTGGTGCTCATGTCGATGGTCATCACGCCGATCGAATCGGGGTGGAGCGTGCGCGCCGCGGTGCACAGCGCCACGTCGAGCAGCGTCATGATCACGCCGCCGTGCGCGGTGCCGAAGCTGTTGCTCATGTGAGGCTCGAGCGCGAGCGACAGGCGCGCGGTGCCTTCGCCCAGCTCGTCCGTCGACAGGCCCAGGTGGGCGACGAAGGGGATCTTCTTCTGGTACTCGCGCGCGAACTCGGCGTCGTGCTTCATATCAGCGCGGCGCCGCCGTCGACCGCAATCGCCTGCCCCGTGATGTGGCGCGAGGCCTCCGACGCCAGCAGCACCGCGAGCCCCTTGAGGTCCTCGTCGCCGCCCAGGCGCCGGGTCGGGGTCACCTCGATCAGCATCTCGCCCAGCGCATCGAGCGTGCCCTTGGTCATCTTGGAGGGGAAGAAGCCGGGGCAGATCGTGTTGACCGTGATGCCGTGCTCGCCCCACTCGGCGGCGAACTGGCGCGTCAGCCCGACGACGCCGTGCTTGCTGGCGTTGTAGGCGATGGTGCGCACGACGCGCGGGTCGCTCGCCATCAACCCCGCGACCGAGGCGACGTTGACGATGCGGCCCCACTTGGCGGGGATCATCGACTTCTTCGCCACCTGCTGCGAGGCGAGGAAAGTCCCGGTCAGATTCAGGTTCACCAGCTTGTCCCAGGCTTCCAGCGGATGGTCCTCGGCCGGCGCGCCCCAGGTGGCGCCGGCGTTGTTCACCAGGATATCGATCTTGCCGTGCTTCTTGAGCACCGCGTCGACCAGCGGCCCGACCTGCTCGCGCTTGCCCAGGTCGCAGGCGTAGGGCGCGGCCTCGATCCCGAGCTTGGCGAGGTGCGCCACCGCCGCGTCGAGCTCGTCCTTCTTGCGCGCGGTGAGGGCGATCTTCGCGCCCATCTCGCCCAACGCCTCGGCGATCTGCAGGCCCAGCCCGCGCGAGCCGCCGGTGACGAGCGCGACGCGCCCGGTGAGGTCGAACAGCTGCTTGACGCTCATGCGCTTCTCCTTCGCAGGGGGAGCCGAAATTCTAGCCGAATTGATACACTGCGCACTTTTTTGGATCCTGCGTGCAACTCATCTGCCTCGATCTGGAAGGCGTCCTGGTGCCGGAGATCTGGATCGAAGTGTCGAACCGGACCGGCCTCGAGGCGCTCGCGCGCACCACGCGCGACGAGCCCGACTACGACAAGCTGATGCGCTACCGGCTCGATCTGCTGCGCCACCACGGCCTGCGCCTGGCCGACATCCAGCAGGTGATCGCGTCGATGGCGCCGCTCGAGGGCGCGCCCGCGTTTCTCGACGCGCTGCGCGCGCGCTACCAGGTGGTGATCCTGTCCGACACCTTCTACGAGTTTGCCGGCCCGCTCATGCGCCAGCTCGGGCGTCCGACGCTGTTCTGCCACCGGCTGGAGGTCGGCGCCGACGGCTTCGTCGCCCGCTACCACCTCAGGATGGCGGACCAGAAGCGCGCCGCGGTGCGCGCCTTCCAGGGGCTCAACTACCGCGTGATCGCGGCCGGCGATTCTTACAACGACACCGCGATGCTCGCCGCGGCCGACGCCGGCATCTTCTTCCGCCCGCCGCCGGCGATCGCGGCGCAGTTCCCGCAGTTCGGGGTCACGCAAAGCTACCGCGAGCTCGAAGCCGCGATCGGTGCGGCCGCCGCCCCTATTGCTTGAGCTGCAGCGACTTGTACTCGAGGAACTCCTCCAGACCGTAGCTGCCCGCCTCGCGGCCGTGGCCGGACTGCTTGAAGCCGCCGAAGGGGGCGTTCATGTTAAACGCGCCGCCGTTCACGTCGACCTGACCGGCGCGGATGCGGCGCGCAACTTTCTGCGCGTGCGCCTCGTCCTTGCCCCATACCGCGCCCGCCAGACCGTAGGGCGTGTCGTTGGCGATACGAATCGCTTCCTCTTCGTCGGTGTAGGCGATGATGGACAGCACCGGGCCGAAGATCTCCTCCTGCTCGATGGTCGAGCCGGGCTTGACCTTGCCGAATACCGTCGGCTTGACGAAGTAGCCGCCCGCCACCCCCTCGGGCTGCTCGGCGCCGCCGGCAAGCAGCTGCGCGCCTTCCTGCACGCCCTTCTGGATGTAGTTGCGCACGCGCTCGCGCTGCGCCGCCGAGGACAGCGGGCCGAGCCGGGTCGTTTCCGACAGCGGGTCGCCGAGCGTGAAGCCGTTTGCCACTTCCACCGCGATCTTCGCCGCTTCTTCGTATTTCGAAGCCGGCACCAGCATCCTGGTCAGCGCGGTGCAGGTCTGGCCGGAGTTGAGATAGCAGCCGTTGACCGTGCCCTTCACCGCGGCGGCGAGGTCGGCGTCGTCCAGGATCACCGAGGGCGACTTGCCGCCGAGCTCGAGCGCGACGCGCTTGACGCCTTGCGCGGCGACTTCCGAAATGCGCTTGCCGGCGCGGGTCGAGCCGGTGAACGAGATCATGTCGACCCCGGGATGGCGCACCAGCGCTTCGCCCACCGCCGGGCCGAATCCTGTCACCAGGTTGAACACGCCTTTGGGCAGGCCGGCCGCCTCGATCACCTCGGCCAGCACGAAGGCGTTGAACGGCGCCACTTCCGAGGGCTTGAGCACTACGGTGCAGCCGGCGGCGAGCGCGGGCGCGACCTTGAGCGCGATCTGGTGCAGCGGGTAGTTCCAGGGCGTGATCGCGGCGACCACGCCGACCGGCTCGCGCACCACGAGCGAATTGCCCACGCGCTCCTCGAACTTGAATTCCTTGAGCAGCCTGGCGTAGTTGGCGAAATTCGCGATCGGCAGCCCGGCCTGGATGCGCCCCGCGAGCTTGATCGGCATGCCGACTTCCTGCGCGATGAGCTTGGCCAGCTCGCCGGCGCGCGCCTTCAGGCCGGCGGAGATCTTTTCCAGCCATTCGGCGCGCTTCTCGACCGGAGTGTGCGACCAGCCCTCGAGCGCGGCGCGCGCGGCGGTGACCGCCGCTTCGGCGTCCTTCTCGTCTCCGGCCGGGACCTTGCCCATCACTTCACCGCTGCCCGCGTTGTGGACTTCGATCGCTTCCTTGCCGGACGGAGCGACCCAGTGGCCGCCGATGTAGAACTTGTCGCGCGAGTGCATCTGAACCTCCTTGTCGAGGGGCGTATTTTAGCCGAGCGGCCGCGCTATACTCCGCGGCAAGATCGGACAGGGAGATATATTGCATGGGGCAATCCGCACGGGCCGTCGTGTGCCGCGAACTGAACAAGCCGGTGGTGGTCGAGTCGATCACGGTCGACCCGCCGCAGCGCGGCGAGGTGATGGTGAAACTCGGCGCCTGCGGCGTGTGCCACTCCGACCTGTCGGCGACCAACGGCACCATCCCGCTGCCGCCGCCGCTGGTGCTCGGGCACGAGGCGGCCGGCGAGGTGATCGCGCTGGGCGAGGGCGTCACCGAACTCGCCGTCGGCGATCACGTGGTGTCGTCGTTCATCTACATGTGCGGCAAATGCCGCTTCTGCTCGATGGGCCGGCCGGTGCTGTGCGTCGAGCAAGGCAAGGCGCTGACCACGCTGCCGGACGGCACGCTGCGCACTCGGGACGCGCAGGGCCAGCCGCTGAACATTTTCTCGGGCTGCGGAGTGATGGCCGAGGTCGCGACGCTGCACGTCGACAATGTGGTCAAGATCGATCCCGGGATTCCCTTCGACCGCGCGGCGCTGGTCGGTTGCGCGGTGACCACCGGCGTGGGCGCGGTGTTCAACACCGCGCGCGTGGTTCCGGGCGCGAGCGTGGCGGTGTTCGGCTGCGGCGGAGTCGGCTTGAACGTGATCCAGGGCGCCGCGATCGCGGGCGCCGGGCGCATCGTCGCGATCGACTCGGTGGAATCGAAGCTCGAGCTGGCACGAAAATTCGGCGCCACCGACGCGCTGCTGGCCAAGCCGGGCGAAGACCTGACCAAGCCGCTCAAGAAGCTGACCGGTGGCGGTGCTGACTACGCCTTCGAGTGCGTCGGCAGCGGCGAACTCGCGGCGGCGGCCTACAGGGCGACCGGGCGCGGCGGAGTCACGGTGGTGGTCGGGGTCGCCAAGCCCGGCGACTCGACTTCGGTGCGCACGATGACACTGCCGTTCGAGGAGAAGACGCTCACCGGCAGCTACTTCGGCTCGTGCGTGCCGCGCATCGACTTTCCGCGCATGCTCGGGCTTTACATGCAGGGCAAGCTCAAGCTGGATGAGCTGATCACGCGGCGTTATTCGATCGACGAGGCGCCGCAGGCGTTCGCAGACCTGGAGTCGGGGAAGAACGCGCGCGGCGTGATCGTATTCTGAGATGGCCGCGGTGGATCCGGCCACGGGGCGCATCCTGGTCGTCGACGACCAGCGCACCAACGTCGAGTTGATGGCGGATCTGCTGACCCAGCGCGGCTACGAGGTGCACACCGCGCTCGACGGCGAGCGGGCGCTCGAGATCGTTGGCAGCGAGCCGCTCGACCTGGTGGTGTCGGACATCATGATGCCGGGCCTCGACGGCTACGAGCTGTGCCGCCGCCTGCGCGCCGGCGCCCGGACCGCGCTGCTGCCGGTGGTGCTCGTGACCTCGCTCGATCCGCAGGCCGAGCGCATCAGGGGGATCGAGGCCGGCGCGGACGATTTCCTGTCCAAGCCGGTTAACTGGACCGAGTTGTTCGCGCGCGTGAGGTCGCTCTTGCGCGTCAAGGCGCTGCAGGACGAGGTGCGGCGCCAGGCCGAGGCGCTGCGCGAATGGAACGCCAAGCTCGAGGAACGCGTCGGGCAGCAGGTGACCGCGATCCAGCGCCTCGGGCGCCTGAAGCGCTTTTTCTCCCCGCAGGTGGCAGAGGCCATCGTCGCCGGCGGCGAGGAGATCCTGCGCCCGCACCGGTGCGAGATCACCGCGGTGTTCCTCGACTTGCGCGGCTTCACCGCGTTCACCGACCGCGCCGACCCGGAGGAGGTGCTCGAGTTGCTGCGTGCCTACCACCGCACGCTGGGGCAGATCGTGGCCGAGTTCGGCGGCACGCTGGAGCACTTTGCGGGCGATGGCGTGATGATCTTCTTCAACGATCCTTTCCCGGTCGACCGTGCCGCGGAGCGCTCGGTGCGCATGGCGCTCGCGCTGCAGCAGGCCTTCACCCCGATCGCGCAGGCCTGGGCGAAGCTCGGGCAGGAGGTGGGGCTGGGGATCGGCATCGCGCAGGGCGAGGCCACGCTCGGCGTGATCGGCTTCGAGCAGCGCTGGGAATACGCCGCGATCGGCAACGTGCCGAACCTCGCCGCGCGGCTGTGCGGCGAGGCCCGCGCCGGTGAGATCATCGTCGACGCGCAGACCGAGGCCGAGCTCGCCCAGCTGGCGCAGACCGACCAGGTCGGGCCGCTGAAGCTGCGCGGCTTCGCCCAACCGGTGCCTGCGTTCCGGGTCACAGCGCTTAGGGGATGAGAAATCGGGGTCAGACCACGATTTCGAAGAATCTTGGCACTGGCTGGTAGCCCTGCCGCTGCCCTAATTGGTCTCCGACGACTGGCTGCTTACCCGAAGCGTCTATTCCCGCCGAGTGTAAGGACGTGGTTCGAGCCGTACTCGGGGACCCAAACCAGCCACCAGCTACTCGCTACTCGCCAAAGCATACGTCCGCGACAATCAACTTCGGTCCGGACGGATTAGGCTGAGCTGATCGTTCGCTCCACACCGAAGCATCTGCAGCGCCCCCCGTCCATACTTCGCCAGATCCAACGGCGAAAGGAATAATTCTGTGAACCTTATCCAGAAAATATCTTGCGACAGCGACGGCATTGTTTGGCGCCATGAGCGCCTAGGCGCGGACGAATTCCACCATGAATAGGAGTAACTCGGCGTTGGCACCTTCAAGAGAAATGGTCCGTCTGGGCGCACCTGGCCAACCGACGCTTGCGCTGCAAGTGCAGCGCCCGAATGCCGCACCTCCGGCCGCGCTGGGCGCAGGTGACGTCATTTACGTGCATGGCGCGACGTTTGGTGCGGACCTGTCAATCTTCTATCGCTTCGAGGGTCGGTCATGGGCTGATGAAATAAACGATGTCGGCTTGACCGTCTGGGGCTTCGATTTTGCGGGGTACGGTGGATCGGACCGCTATCCACAAGATGGAGACCGACCGGCAGGCCGCATGGACGATGTCATTCCGCAACTTCGCCGTGTCGTCGCCGCTGCGCGCGCGCGCAATAGCGACCGCCCGATCGCTCTCGTCGCTCATTCCTGGGGTGGATCTGTGGCCGCGCGCTTCGCGGGGATGTATCCCCAGGACGTGAAGGCGCTAGTCCTGTTTGCGCCATTTGTGACGAGAGCACTAGGCGCCAAGCCAGCGGTTGCCGCGGCGCACCCGTCACACTACCCGCTTACGCTGTGGGCGCAGTACCGTCGCTTCATCGAAGACGTTCCGCGCGGACAGCCGCAAGTGCTCAGCGAGGCGCACTTCCAGGCATGGGGCGCTGCCTACCTCGCCGCCGACCCAGGGGCTGTGGAGCGGGTGCCGCTGTCGGTGATAACGCCATTCGGCCCGCTGGCCGACATCGGTGCGCTGTGGTCGGGCCAGCAACTTTATGATCCGTCTCTAATTGTTGCTCCAACGCTAACGATACGCGGTGAGTGGGACTCGCTGTTCGCCGATGCAGATGCGGGCCGCTTGCTAGCCGGGCTGGGCAGCCGGGACAAGGCCGACATCAAAATCGAGCACGCCACGCACCTTATGCACCTGGAATCGCAACGCACGGTGCTTCACAATAGGGTCAACGCGTTTCTGGAAAGGACGATGAAATGATCGCGGTCATCTTCGAAGTGGAACCCAGTAAGAGCGGCCACGCCGCGTATCTCGAACACGCGGCGCGACTGCGGCCGATGCTCGAGCGGATCGATGGCTTCATTTCGATTGAGCGCTTTCAGAGCCTAACCAACCCGCATAAGCTCGTATCGCTCTCCTTCTGGAGGGACGAAGCGTCGGTACGCGCTTGGCGCGAGCACACCGAACACCGTGCGACACAGGCGGCCGGCCGCGCCTGGATCTTCGACGACTATCGGCTGCGCGTCGCGACCGTGCTGCGCGACTACGGGCTGTACGAGCGAGACGAGGCGCCGCCATTCCACGCGCCAGTCGAGCGGCGCACCCGTTCGTGCCCCATGCTACCGCCGGTGGCTCTGTGATGACTCCGGGCATGCAGCCGCGCTTTGCACGCGTGGCGGCGGCCATTGGCGATCCGACGCGCGCGCTCATGCTATCGCGACTGCTCGACGGCCGTTGCTACACCGCCAAGGATCTTGCCGAGCACGCGCGGGTCGCCGCGTCCACCGCGTCACAGCACCTGCGATTGCTGATCGATGAACGCCTCGCGCGGGTGCGCGCACAAGGCCGACATCGCTATTTCACGTTGGCCGACGGAAACGTTGCGGAGGCGTTGGAGGCTTTGCTGCGCGTTGCCGACGGTGCGTTGCCGGAAACGACTCGCTGGCAAGCACCCGCCATGCGCGGCCTGCGTTATGCGCGAAGCTGCTACGGGCATCTTGCGGGCGAGCTCGGGGTTCGCCTGTGCCAATCCTTCGCGCAGCGGGGTTGGGTGCGCGCGACCGAGGGCGATGGGCACGACTACCCGTTGACGCCCACCGGTGTCGCCGCGCTGAAGCAGTTGAACCTGTCGATCAGCGCCGGCGCGGACTCGTCGGGCAGGCGGATGCTGTATGGTTGCGTCGATTGGTCTGAGCGACGGGATCACTTCGCCGGGCCGCTGGCGGTGGCAATGCTGGATGCGTTTATCAAATGGGGTTGGCTGCGAAGGGATGCCGAGTCGAGGGCATTGCATGTGACGACGATTGGAAAGGCCAGGCTGGAGGCGTCACTGATCGGAACTAACCGTTGATCCGCAAACTTAGGGAAGTGCCCGCGCGCGCTCTCCCTCTCCCTCTCTTGCGCTCGATCGACCGCGAGCGGGCCGAAAGCGCACACTTTAGCGGCACCCATATCACCCAACAGTGCCCAGTTTTGACCGCATCGGGGAGCCAACACGGGCTCTAACGAGCATTTATTGAATACCCGCATTTCGTCGATGGAAGGCGCTGAATGTCGGCGCGCCCGGCAGGACTGGGACCGAGAACCCCTCGGTTCACATTTTTAGCGGCAGCCCAGCCGCCGCTCCTTTTCGTGCACGAGCGCGGTGAGGGTGTCGTTGACCGGCGCGGCGACGCCGACTTCCTTGCCGACGCGCGGGATCGAGCCGTTGATGACGCCGATCTCGGACTTGCGCTTGGCCATCAGGTCGAGCAGCACCGAGGGGCGGGCGTGCGGGATCTTGGAGCCGAAGTCGCGCACGTAGGTGACCGGGTCGCTGAAGCCGAGTCTGATCTTCTTCTTCAGCGCAACCTCGTACGCTTCGCGCGCGCAGGCCGCCGAGACGCGCGCGAGGTCGGGGTCCTCCATCACTTCGATCACGGTGCGGTCGCTGATGCCGCAGGGGCCGGAGTAGGCGCAGTTGCAAATGAGCTTTTCCCACACCAGCTGGTCGATGTCGTCGAAGCACTTGACCCTGAATCCCGCGCCCTGCCAGGCGTCGGCGACTTTCTGCAGGCGCGGTGTGACCGGTCCCTCGAACTCGCCCAGCCGCACCAGCTCCATGCCGTTGTGGTGCGCGTGGCCCGGCGCCTTCATCGAGGCGCCGAAGCCGCCGACCACGCCCACCATGACTTTGTCCCTGCCGAGTACCGATGCCGCGCTGTCGGGCCCGCCGAGCCCGTTCTGGATCGACAGCACGACGGTATCGGGCCCGATCAGGGATTTCGCCGCCTCGGCCGCGTGCGCGACCTGCATCGCCTTGGTGGCGAGGATCACCAGGTCGCAGGCGCCTGCTTCCTTCGTCTCGGTGGTCGCATGCACGCGAACCGTGCGGTCGCCCGAGGCGCCCTCGAGCCGCAGGCCGTGCGCGCGCATCGCCTCGACGTGCTCGCGCCAGGCATCGATCGCCCAGACTTCGTGCCCGGCGGCGGCGAACAGCCCGGCGTACACCGAGCCCATCGCGCCGCAGCCGACGATGGCGATCTTCACACGACTTCGAACAGGCCGGCCGCGCCCATGCCGCCGCCGATGCACATCGTCACCACCACGTACTTCACGCCGCGGCGCTTGCCTTCGATCAGCGCGTGGCCGATCAGACGGCTGCCGGTGACGCCGTAGGGATGGCCCACGGCGATGGCGCCGCCGTCGACGTTGAGGCGCTCGTTGGGGATGCCGAGCTTGTCGCGGCAGTAGATGACCTGCACCGCGAAGGCCTCGTTCAGCTCCCACAGGCCGATGTCTTCCAACTTCTTGCCGGTCTGCGCGAGCAGCTTGGGGATCGCGAACACCGGACCGATGCCCATTTCGTCGGGCTCGCAGCCCGCCACGGCGAAGCCGCGGAACACGCCCATCGGCTTGAGGCCCTTCTTCGCGGCCATTTTGTCGCTCATCACCACCTGCGCCGAAGCGCCGTCGGAGAACTGGCTCGCGTTGCCGGCCGCGATCACGCCGCCCTCGATCGCGGGCTTGATCTGCGACACGCCCTCGTAGTTCGTGTCGGGGCGGATGCCCTCGTCCTCGGTGGCGGTGACGTCCTTGAGCGTTTCCTGGCTGGTCTTCTTGTCGATGACCTTCATCCTGGTGCTGATCGGGACGATCTCGCCCTTGAACTTGCCTTCGGCGCGCGACTTGGCGGCCTTCAGCTGGCTCTCGACGCCGTAGCGGTCCTGCGCCTCGCGCGAAATCTTGTAGCGCTTGGCGACCATCTCCGCAGTCTGCAGCATGGGCCAATAGACCTCGGGCTTGTGCTCGACCAGCCAAGCTTCCTGGATCATGTGCTTGTTTGCTTCGTTCTGCACGCAGGAGATCGACTCGACGCCGCCCGCGATCATGATGTCGGCTTCGCCCTGCATGATGCGCTGGCTGGCGAGCGCCACGGTCTGCAGGCCCGACGAGCAGAAGCGGTTCACGGTCATGCCCGAGACCGTCACCGGCAGCCCGGCGCGCAGCGCGATCTGGCGCGCGATGTTGGCGCCGGTCGCGCCTTCGGGGTTGGCGCAGCCCATGATGACGTCGTAGACCTCGCCCGGCTCGAGCTTGGCGCGCTCGAGCGCGTGCTTGACGACGTGTCCGCCCATGGTTGCGCCGTGGGTCATGTTGAGCGCCCCGCGCCAGCTCTTGCACAGCGGGGTCCTTGCGGTGGATACGATTACTGCTTCGGTCATGAACGATTCTCCTAGCCGTTAAAGCGTTTGTCTTCCTTTGCGAGCTTGACTAGCAGCGGCGCGGGCTTCCACACCTCGCCCTGGTAGCCCTTGCGGAACTTCTCGATCGACGCCAGCACCTTGGGCAGGCCCACGGTGTCGGCGTAGAACATCGGCCCGCCGCGGTAGGCGGGAAAGCCGTAGCCGGTGAGGTAGACCATGTCGATGTCGGAGGCGCGCAGTGCGATGCCTTCCTCGAGGATGTACGCCGCCTCGTTGACGAGCGCGTAGATCAGCCGCTCGACGATCTCCTCGTCGGAAATCTGCCGCGGCTTGATCCCGATCTCGTTTCCATATTGAGTAATTATTTCGTCAACCTCGGGATCCGGGATCGGCTTGCGGCTGCCGGGCTCGTAGCGGTACCAGCCCTTGCCGGTCTTCTGCCCGTAGCGCCCCTGCTCGCAGATGCGGTCGCCGACGCGCGAGTAGACGAAGTTGGGGCGCTCGGCGTAGCGCCGCTTGCGAATTTCCCACCCGATGTCGAGGCCCGCCATGTCGCCCATGGTGAACGGCCCCATCGCCAGGCCCCATTTCTGCGCCGCGGCGTCGACCTGCTGCGGGCTCGCGCCCTCGTCGAGCAGGAACAGGCTCTGCTGGCCGTACTTCTCGATCATGCGGTTGCCGATGAAGCCGTCGCACACGCCCGAGACCACCGGAACCTTCTTCAGCCGCTTGCCGAGCTTCATGGTGGTGGCGAGCACGTCCTTGGCGGTCTTCGCGCCGCGCACCACCTCGAGCAGGCGCATCACGTTGGCCGGCGAGAAGAAGTGCGTGCCGATCACGTCCTGCGGCCGCTTGGTGGCGGCGGCGATCTCGTTCACGTCCAGGGTCGAGGTGTTGGAGGCGAGAATCGCGCCGGGCTTCGCCGTCGCGTCGAGCTTGCCGAAAATGTCCTGCTTGACGTCCATGCGCTCGAATACCGCCTCGATCACGATGTCGGCGTCCTTCGCCGCCGCGATGTCGAGCGCGGGGGTGATGAGCGCCATCCTCTTGTCCATCTCCTCCTGCTTCAGGCGCCCCTTGGACACGGTGTTGGCGTAGTTCTTCCTGATCGTCGCGAGGCCCCGGTCGAGCGCCTCCTGCTTCATCTCGATCAGGGTCACCGGGATGCCGACGTTGACGAAGCTCATCCCGATTCCGCCGCCCATGGTGCCGGCGCCGATGATCGCCGCCTGCCTGATTTCGCGCACCGGCGTGTCCTCGGGAACGTCGGGGATCTTGGAGGTCTGGCGCTCGGCGAAGAACATGTGGCGCAGCGCCTTCGACTCGTTGCCTTCGACCAGGGACTGGAACCGTTTGCGCTCTTCGGCGCGGCCCTCGTCGAAGGGCTTGGTCGCCGCGGCTTCGACGCAGGCGACGATCTCGAGCGGCGCCGGATAGCCGCGCGAGGCCTTGCCGACCTCGGTCCGCGCCTGCTCGAAGAAGGCTTTCGGGTCGCCCTCGAGCTTGACCTTCATGTCGCGGATGCGGCGCGGGCCCTTGCCGTCGGCGACGAGCTTCCTGGCGTAGGCGAGCGCGCCCTCGAGCAGATCGCCCTCGACGATCTGGTCGACCAGGCCGAGCGAAAGCGCCTTTTCCGCGGGCACCGGGTTGCCGGTGGTCATCATCCTGATCGCCTCCGCGGCGCCCACCACGCGCGGCAGGCGCTGCGTGCCGCCCGAGCCGGGCAGCAGGCCGAGCTTTACCTCCGGCAGGCCGAGCTGGCTCCTGGGCAGGGCGACGCGGTAATGGCAGCCGAGCGCGAGCTCGAGGCCGCCGCCGAGCGCGAAGCCGCCGATCGCCGCGACCATGGGCTTGCCGAACGCGTCCTGGGCTTCGTTGATCTCGGGCAACGAAGGCGGAACGCTCATCTTGGGCGTGTTGAACTCGCGAATGTCGGCCCCGCCCGAGAACGCCTTTTCGGATCCGATCAGGACCAGGGCCTTGGCCTCGGGATCCGAGCCGGCCTTCCTGATGCCCTCCATGATCGCCGGGCGCAGCACGCTGCCGAGGCCGTTGACGGGAGGATTGTTGAGGCTGATGACGGCGATGCCGTCGCGTACCGAATAGGGCGCTGCGTCGCTCATGCGATGATCTCCGGATTGGATGGCCGCGCGGGGGAGGCCGATTTTACCGGCAACTTCGCTTCGCTGCTTGACCGGCCGCGCCGCGCGAGAGTACTTTCGCCCGGCTGTGCCCGCATAGTGAAACCGTATTCCGGAGGAACCCGATGCTAGGCCTGATGATGGACGCGCCGCTGTTGATCACCGACCTGATCCGGCATGCCGATCGCCACCATGGCGAGACCGAAATCGTTTCCAAGACGGTGGAAGGCGGGATCCACCGCTACAACTACCGCGCGGCGCACAAGCGCGCGCGCCGTCTGGCCAATGCGCTCGCGGCGCTCGGCGTGAAGCCGTCCGACCGCGTCGCCACGCTGGCCTGGAACGGCTACCGCCACTTCGAGGTCTACTACGCTGTGGCCGGCAGCGGGGCGGTGATCCATACCATCAATCCGCGCCTGTTTCCCGACCAGATCGTCTACATCGCCAACCACGCGGAGGACAAATACGTCTTCTTCGACCTCACTTTCCTGCCGCTGGTGGAGAAGCTCGCGCCGCAGCTGAAGACGGTCAAAGGCTTCGTGTTGATGACCGACGCGGCGCACATGCCGAAGCAATCTTCGATCCAGAACCTGCTGTGCTACGAGACGCTGCTCGAGGCGCAGGACGACGAGTTCGACTGGCCGAGCCTGGATGAGCGCACCGCGGCCTGCCTGTGCTACACCTCGGGCACGACCGGCAATCCCAAGGGCGTGCTATACGCGCATCGTTCGACCATGCTGCACGCCTACGCGGCCGCGCTGCCCGACGCGCTCAACCTGTCCGCGCGCGACGTGGTGCTGCCGGTGGTGCCGATGTTCCACGTCAACGCCTGGGGGCTGCCGTACTCGTGCGCGCTAACCGGCACCAAGCTGGTGTTCCCCGGGCCGCACCTGGACGGCAAGAGCTTGCACGAGCTGTTCGAGACCGAGCGCGTGACGATGTCGGCGGGCGTGCCCACGGTGTGGCTCGGGCTGCTCAACTACATGAAGGAGTCGAAGCTCAAGTTCTCGACGCTCAAGGGCGTGGTGATCGGCGGTTCGGCCTGCCCGCCGGCGATGCTGCGCGCCTTCCAGGAGGACTACGGCGTGAACGTGCTGCACGCCTGGGGCATGACCGAGATGAGCCCGCTGGGGACCGTGTGCACCTTCAAGGAAAAGCACCTGGCGCTGGACAAGGAAGCGCGCTACGCGGTGCAGGCCAAGCAGGGGCGCGCCATTTTCGGGGTCGACATGAGGATCGTCGGCGAGGACGGCAAGGAGCTGCCGATGGACGGCAAGGCGTTCGGCGACCTGCAGGTGCGCGGACCCTGGGTGATCACGCGCTATTTCAAGGACGAGGGCGGCGACCCGCTGATGGACGGCTGGTTTCCCACCGGCGACGTCGCCACGCTCGACCCGGACGGCTACATGCAGATCACCGACCGCTCCAAGGACGTGATCAAGTCGGGCGGCGAGTGGATCAGCTCGATCGACCTGGAGAACGTCGCGGTCGCGCACCCGGCGATCGCCGAGGCGGCGGTAATCGGCGTCAAGCATCCCAAGTGGGACGAGCGGCCGATCGTGGTGGCGGTGAAGAAGCCCGGCCAGGAGGTGACAAAAGAGGACCTGCTCAAGTTCTTCGAAGGCAAGATCGCCAAGTGGTGGATGCCCGACGACGTCGTGTTCGTCGCCGAGCTGCCGCACACCGCGACCGGCAAGCTCTCCAAGCTCACGATCCGGCAGCAGCTCAAGGACTACAAGCTGCCGGCGGCATGACATGAGCGCCAACGTCGTCGTCGAGACCCGGGACCGCGTGACGCGGATCGAAATCGCGCGCATCGACAAGAAAAACGCGCTCACGCTCGAGATGTACGGCGCAATCGGAGTAGCGCTGTCCGCCGCCGAAGCCGATCCGCAGGTGCGCGCGATGCTGATCCACGGCAAGCCCGACTGCTTCTGCTCGGGCAACGACCTGAAGGACTTCCTCGAGCGCCCGCCGCACGGCGAGCGCTCGAGCACGTTCGACTTCCTGCATTTGATCGCGGACCTGAAGAAGCCGCTGGTGGCCGCGGTGGGTGGCGCGGCGGTCGGGATCGGCACGACGATGCTGTTGCACTGCGACCTGGTGTACGCGGCGCCCAATGCGCGCTTCCAGCTGCCGTTCGTGCCGCTCGGGCTGGTGCCCGAGGCGGGCTCGAGCCTGCTGTTGCCGGCGATCGCGGGCTACCAGCGCGCCGCGGAGCTGCTGCTGCTGGGCCAGCCGTTCGGCGCCGACAAGGGGTTCGCGGCCGGATTCGTCACCGAAATCGTGCCCGAAGCCGACCTGCTCGAGCGCGCGCGCGGCGCGGCGCTCGCCCTGGCGGCGCTTCCGCCGGCGTCGGTGCGCTTGACCAAGCAGCTGATGAAGTCGCACCATGCGCGCGCGGTCGGCGAGCAGATCGAGCAGGAAGGCCGCGCCTTCCGCGAGCGCCTGGGCTCGCCCGAGGCGAAAGAGGCGATGACCGCCTTCTTCGAGAAGCGCAAACCGGATTTCTCGAAGTTTTCGTGACGCGAGCAGGCGCCATCGAGCATGGCTATGCCGAGGTCGACGGCGTGCGGCTGCATTACGCGCGCTCGGGCGAAGGCCCGCTGATGTTGTTCCTGCACGGCTTTCCCGAGTTTTGGCGCGGCTGGAAGAAGCCGCTCGAATACTTCGGCGCGCGCGGCTGGTGCGCGCTGGCGCCGGACCAGCGCGGCTACAACCTGTCCGACCGCCCCGCCGCGGTGGAGCAGTACCGGGCCAGGCTGCTGGTCGAGGACATCCGCCAGCTGGCGCGCCGCTTCGCGGACAATCGTTTTGTTCTGGTCGGGCACGACTGGGGCGGGGCGGTGGCCTGGGGCTTCGCGATGGCGCACCCGGAGCTGCTTTCGCACCTGGTGATCGTCAACTCGCCGCATCCGTACACTTTCTGGCGCGAGCTCGCCTCCAATCCCGCGCAGCAGCAGGCGAGCGAGTACATGCTCTTGCTGCGCGACGCGAAGGCCGAGCGCGTGCTGTCGCAGGACGGCTACGCCAAGCTCTGGCAATTCGCCTTTTCCTGGGGCAGCCCGCAGTTCAGCGAGGAGGACAAGGCCGCCTACCTCGAGGCCTGGGCGCAGCCCGGCGCGCTCACCGGCAGCCTGAACTGGTACCGCGCCTCGCCCCTGTATCCGCCTACCGCGGCGGATCCCGGCGCGTCGCGTTTGAGCCTGGAGGCGAAGGATTTCATGGTCAGGGTGCCGACCCTGGTGATCTGGGGCGAGGCCGACAAGGCGCTGCTGCCGGGCTGCCTGGACGGGCTCGAAGCCTGCGTGCCGGACCTGCGCGTGGTGCGGGTGCCCGACGCCTCGCACTGGATAATCCACGAATATCC
>DAHVFK010000120.1 GCA_027317055.1 Betaproteobacteria bacterium
CGCTACGCGCCGCACCTGCCGGCGGCGGGGGAATTCGTGCTGTTCAACCGCAGCTGGTACAACCGCGCCGGCGTCGAGCGGGTGATGGGGTTCTGCACCGACGAGCAGTACGAGGAATTCATGGAAACGGTCGGCAGCTTCGAGCTGATGCTGGTGCGCTCGGGCGTGAAGCTGCTCAAGTACTACCTCGATATCTCGAAGGACGAGCAGCGCCGCAGGCTCAAGAAGCGCGCCCGCGACCCGCTCACGCAGTGGAAGGTGAGCCCGATCGACGCCGAGGCGATCAAGCACTGGAAGGACTACACCCGGGCGCGCGACGAGATGCTGCGGCGCACGCACTCCGCGGTCGCGCCCTGGCACGTGGTGCGCGCCGGAGACAAGAAGTCGGCCCGCGTCAACATCATCAAGGACATCCTCAGCCGGCTGCACTACGGCGGCAAGAACGACCGGCTGGTCGCGCCGGATTCGAACGTCGTGTTCGAGTTCGACCAGGCCTGCACGGAGGACGGGAGGCTCGCGCGATGAGCCTTTCGCGGCAGTTCGGCGTGGCGTGGCTCGCGTTGTACGCTGCCACTTCGATCGCCCAGTCGCCCGATACGCTGTGGATCGAGAGGCCCGTCCCCGGCTATCGCGTTTCGCTGGCGGTGGAAAGCGTCGCGAACGCGGAAACGCCGGAGGCATATCGCACGCATGCGTCCCCCGCCGAGCACCGGCTGACGGTGGTGATCCGCAGCGATGCAACCGGCCGTTCGGTCCAGCTCGCACGCGCCTCCGTCGACGTCGCGGAGAAGGGCTATGGCGGCGCGAGCGTGGCCTTGAGCGAGGGCCCGGCCGGCGAGCGCGGCCTGTACCAGGCGCTCGTTCCGCTCGCCATTGCAACGGACTACCGCATCCTCGTGCACGCGACGCCCGCGGGCGAAAGCCGGACGTTGGAAGCCGAGTTCCAGTACCGACATCATCACTAGCCATGAGCGTCTCTTCGATGCCGATGAACGGGGACGGCGCGGTGGCGCCGGCGCTGCGGCACGCAGGCGTGCTCTACGGAGCGTTCGCGGTGGCGCTCGCCTACGGCATGCTGATCCCGCTGGTGCCGGCGTACCTCGAGGCCGGCGCCGGAAGCACGCACGTCGCGCTGCATTCGGGCGCGCTCGCGGCGATGTTCATGGCAGGCGCTTCCGTCGCCGCGCCCTTCTGGGGCCACCTGTCCGACCGGATCGGACGCGCAAGGGTCATTCTTGCCGGTCTGGCCGGCGCGGCTGCCGCGCCCGTCCCGTTCGCCCTGTCGCAAGGTCTGCCGGAGCTCTACCTGTTCCAGGGCCTGGCGGGCGTGTTCTTCGGTGCCGTGGCGCCGGTTGCCGCGGCGCTGCTGTTCGAGGACGGCGATCCTCTCGGCAGCGGGCGACGCCTTGCGCTGCTCGGTGCCGCGACGCTCGGCGGCTATCTCGCCGGCCCGGTGCTCGGCGGATGGATGGGTGGCTTGTCGGAGGCGGCGCGCGACGCGCTGCCGGCGCGCGAGGTCGTGCTCATGGCGCTCGCCGCGCACGCTTCGGTCGTGGGTCTCGCGGTGCCGCTGGCGTGGGCCGGGATGCGGTTCGGTCCCCGTTACGCGGCCGCTGGCGATGCTCGCGGTGCAGCTCCGGCGCCGCGCTCGCTCGGCGCGGTGATCCTCGCTCTGTCGGCCGCGATGCTGGCCGCGTTCACGCTGGGCGGGTTCGAGATTTCGACTGCGCTGCACGTGAGAGGTCCGCTCGGCCTCGGCAGCCGCGCGGTCGCGGCCGTGTTCGTCGCCTGCGCGCTGGGAATGCTGATCGCGCAATTGGCCTTTCTTCCGCGCCTGTCGCTGCGAACCGGCCGCACGGCATGGGCGTTCGGGCTTCTCGCCGGCGTCGCCGCGCTGCTGGCCGGCGTACCGCTTGCGGCCTCGCTGGGTGCAACCCTGGCAACCGGGGGGCTGATCGGCGCCGGGCTGGGCCTCGCCATCGCCTTGCTCGGGCTGCAGACGGCGGCGGTCGCCGGGCGCCGCCGGGGCCTTGCGCTCGGGCTGCAGAATTCGGCGGTGAACGCCGGCCAGGCGATCGGCTCTTATTCCGGGGGCGCGCTGTTTGCCTGGCTGGCTCAGGGCAGCTTTGCGGCGCTTTCGCTGGCGATCGCGGCCGGCACCCTGCTGCTCGCGCTCGCGGCGCGGGCGCAGCGCGCAAGAATCCATTCCAACGGAGAACGACATGAACCCGGCAAGGCCGCTCGACCAAGCCCCTGACATCGACGACGAAGGCCCGGACCTGAAGCGGCGCGCGCTGCTGACGCAGGCGACCACGGCTGCCGGCGGGCTCGCGCTCGCCGGCGCAGCGGTTCCCTTTGTCGCGAGCCTGCTGCCGAGCGAGCGGGCACGCGCGTTCGGCGCGCCGGTCAAGGTCGACTTCGGAACGCTCGCACCCGGCGAGCTCAGGACCGTCGCCTGGCGGAGCAAGCCGGTCTGGATCCTGCGGCGGACGAAGGAAATGCTCGCGAGCCTCGATACGGACACGCGGCTGCTGGCCGATCCGAAATCGCAGGTAACGACGCAGCAGCCGGACTACGCGCGCAACGAGTCGCGCGCCATCCGGCCCGAAACATTCGTCTGCATCGGTTTGTGCACCCACCTGGGCTGCATTCCGAACTATTTCCCGCAGCCCGGGTCGGTTGGCGGCGACTGGCCGGGTGGCTTCTACTGCCCGTGCCACGGCTCGATGTTCGATCTCGCCGGACGCGTATTCAAGGGCGTGCCGGCGCCGACCAACCTGGTCGTGCCGCCCTACACCTACACCGGCGCCGAAAGCGTCCTGATCGGCGCCGACAGTCCCAAGGAGACCTGATATGAATGCGCGCCCTCAATTCGAGACGGCTGCGTCGCTGGCGCCTGCCGCCGCATCGCCGGCGCTCGACGCCTGGAAATACCAGCGCGATTTCTGGCAGCGCAGCGTGCTGTTCTGGGCCACGCTGCGCGAGCGCGCGAACAACATGCTCGCGCACGAGCGTGCGGGCATGCCGCCGCTGCTCGATTTCAAGTACGAGACGATCCTCGACGCGCGCCGCTTCGAGCACCCGGCGAACTACGCCCTGCTGCGTATCACCGAAATCGCGGGAGACTGCTGGGAAGACTGCGTCGACGACGCAAAGCCGCCCGTGATCGTGGTCGATCCGCGCGCCGGCCACGGCCCGGGCATCGGCGGCTTCAAGCGCGACTCCGAGGTCGGCATGGCGATGCGCGAAGGGCATCCGGTCTATTTCGTGATCTTCTTCCCGGAGCCCGAGCCGGGCCAGACGCTCATCGACGTGCTGCACGCGCTGAGGGGCTTCGTCGAGGAGGTCGCGCGCCGCCACCCGGGCAGGGCGCCGGTGCTGTACGGCAACTGCCAGGCCGGCTGGGCGGTGACGCTGCTCTCGGCCGACTGCCAGGGGCTTGTGGGACCCGCGGTGCTGAACGGCTCGCCGCTGTCGTACTGGGCGGGCGAGTCGGGCGTCAATCCGATGCGCGTCTCCGGAGGGTTGCTGGGCGGCGCCTGGCTCGCGCACCTGAGCGCCGATCTCGGCGACGGCCGCTTCGACGGCGCGTGGCTGGCGCAGAATTTCGAGAACCTCAAGCCGGAAAAGGCGATCTGGGAGAAGTACGCCGGCCTGTTCCATGCCGTCGACTCCGAGCGCGAGCGTTTTCTGGAATTCGAGCGCTGGTGGAACGGCTACTACTTCCTCAGCCGGGAGGAAATCCTCGCCATCGTCGAAAACCTGTTCATCGGCAACAAGCTCGAGCAGGGCCGCTTCCCGGTCTGCCACGGCTGCACGGCGGACCTGCGGCGCATCCGTAACCCGCTGGTCATCTTCGCCTCCTACGGCGACAACATCACGCCGCCGCAGCAGGCGCTCGGCTGGATCCCGGCGGTCTACCGCGACAGCGACGACCTCAGACGCGCGGGCCAGCGCATCGTCTACCTGACCAACCCGCACGTCGGCCACCTCGGGATCTTCGTCTCGGCCGGCGTCGCGCGCCTGGAGCACCGCGCCATCCTCGAGAGCCTGGACGAGATCGAGGCGCTCGCACCGGGCTTGTACGAGATGAAGATCGACCACCCGGGCGGCGATCCGGACTGCCACAAGCCGGAATATACGGTGCGCTTCGAAGAGCGGCAGGTCGCCGATCTGCGAAAGGACTATCCGCACGAGGCGTTCGAGCGCGTGCGGCAGGTTTCCCAATTCAACGAAGCGCTGTACAAGGCGTTCGCGAGCCCCTGGGTGCAGGTCTTCGCCAACCCCTGGACGGCCGAGTTGCTCAAGTGGCTGCACCCCATGCGCGCGAGCCGCTACCTGTTGTCGGAAACCTTCAATCCCTGGATGCAGGGCGTGGCGTGGCTGGCCGGCATCGTCGAGCGCGAGCGCCGGCCTCTGGCGCAAGGCGACCCGATGCTCGAGGCCGAGCAGTTGGCGATCGACGGCCTGACCGCATGGGCCGAATACGGGCGCAAGCAGCGCGACGCCGGCTACGAGCGCCTGTTTCAGCTCCTTTATGCGCGCGCCGGGGACGAGGGGCAAGCATGGAATCGATCGAGCTGAGCGGCCGCAAGGGGCTCGTCGTGGGCATCGCCAACGAGCACAGCCTCGGCTGGGCCGCGGCGCGCCGTTTCCGCAGCGCCGGAGCCGACCTCGCGATGACCTACTACAACGACAAGGCGAAGGCGCGGCTCGAGCCGCTGGCGAACGAGCTCGGCGCGCAGCTCTTCCTGCCCTGCGACGTCGCAGCCGCGGGCGAGCCGGAGTCCGTATTCCGCGAGATCGAACGGAGTTGGGGCCGGCTCGACTTCCTGCTGCATTCGGTCGCCTGGGCGCGCAAGGGTGCCCTGCACCGGCGGCTGCTGGACTGCCCGGCTGAGCTGTTCGCCGAATCGATGCTGGTATCGTGCCACTCGTTCATCCGCATGGCGCGGCTCGCCGAGCCGCTCATGCCGCGGGGCGGCAGCCTGATGACGATGACCTATTACGGCGCCGAGAAGGTGGTCGAGCACTACGACGTGATGGGGCCGGTCAAGGCCGCGCTCGAGGCCTCGGTGCGTTACCTCGCCCACGAGCTCGGCCCCGGAGGAATCCGCGTCAACGCGATCTCGGCCGGCGCGGTGCGCACCCGCGCGGCATCCGGCATCGAGCATTTCGACGAGCTGCTCGACGAATCGGCGCGCAGATCGCCGCTGCGGCGGACCGTGGAGAGCGACGAAGTGGGCCGGGCAGCGCTCTTTCTGGCAAGCGAGAATTCCGCGGCGATCACGGGCGAGATTCTTCACGTGGACGCCGGATTTCACATCGAGGGAATGGCCTTTCATTGAGGTTACCGCGCCGGGCGCATGACCGGGAGGCGTCGGCCCGGAAAGGGGGTGAGAACATGGAACGGCAGACCGCATTCAACATCTGGTATGTGATGCTGGCGTTGCTCGCCGTGATCTGGCTGCGCGACATGTGGACGAACGTGTCCCAGGTGCAGCCGATCCCGTACAGCGAGTTTCTTCATCACGTGAAGGCGGGAGAGCTCGAGGAAATCGCCATCTCGAAGAACACCATCCAGGGCAAGCTGAAGAAGCCGACCCCCGACGGGCGCACGCGCATCGTCACCACCCGGGTCGATCCCCAGCTCGCGCGCGACCTGTCGCAGTACGACGTGAAGTTCACGGGCGTGGTCGAGAACACGTTCTTGCGCGATCTGCTGGGGTGGATCGTTCCGGCGCTGGTGTTCTTCGGCGTCTGGATGTTCCTGGCGAAGCGGATCGGCGAACAGGGCGGCATGGGCGGCGGCCTGATGTCGATCGGCAAGAGCAAGGCGAAGGTGTACGTGGAGAACGACACCAAAGTCTCTTTTGCCGATGTTGCCGGCGTGGACGAGGCGAAACAGGAGCTGGCGGAGGTCGTCGATTTCCTCAAGAACCCGCGCAGCCACGGCCGTCTAGGCGGCCGCCTGCCCAAGGGCGTGCTGCTGGTCGGTCCGCCCGGCACCGGCAAGACGCTGCTTGCGCGCGCTGTGGCGGGCGAGGCGGGGGTGCCATTCTTCTCGATCAGCGGCTCGGAATTCGTCGAAATGTTCGTCGGCGTCGGGGCGGCGCGCGTGCGGAACCTGTTCGAGCAGGCGCGCAAGAAGGCGCCGGCGATCATCTTCATCGACGAGCTGGACGCGCTCGGCCGCGCGCGCGGCGCCTTCCCCGGCATGGGCGGCCACGACGAGAAGGAGCAGACGCTCAACCAGCTGCTGGTCGAGCTGGACGGCTTCGACCCCTCGAGCGGCCTGGTCATCATCGCCGCGACCAACCGGCCGGAGGTTCTTGATCCCGCGCTGCTGCGCGCGGGGCGCTTCGATCGACAGGTGCTGGTCGACCGCCCCGACCGCGTCGGGCGCGCGCAGATCCTGCGCGTGCACCTGCGCCGGATCCGGCTCGCCGAGGGCACGGAAGTGGAGAAGATCGCCGCGCTGACGCCGGGGTTCTCGGGCGCGGACCTGGAGAACCTGGTGAACGAGGCGGCGCTGGTCGCCACGCGGCGCGACGCCGAGGCGGTGACGCTCGACGACTTCACCCTCGCGGTGGAGCGCATCGTCGCCGGGCTGGAGAAGAAGAACCGCCTGCTCAACGCCGCCGAGCGCGTCGTCGTCGCCTACCACGAGATGGGCCACGCGCTGGTCGCGATGGCGCTGCCGGGCTCGGACGCCGTGCACAAGGTGTCGATTATCCCGCGCGGCGTGGGGGCGCTCGGCTACACCATCCAGCGCCCGACCGAAGACCGCTTCCTGATGACGCGCGAGGAGCTCGAGAACAAGATGGCCGTCCTGCTCGGCGGCCGCGCCGCCGAGCAGCTCGCGTTTTCGCGCGTCTCGACCGGCGCGGCAGACGACCTGGCGAAGGTCTCCGCCATCGCGCGCTCGATGGTCACGCAGTACGGCATGCACGAAGCGCTCGCCAATCTGTCGCTCGAGCGGCAGCCGGCTCAGTTTCTGCCCGTGCCGGAGCCGGCCGGCGCCCGCGGCTACAGCGAGCACACGGCGCGCAAGGTCGACGACGCGGTGCAGGAGATCGTCGGCGGCGCGTTCCAACGCGCGCTCGGCCTGCTCACGCGCAACAGCGACGCGCTCGACCACGCGGCCGGGCTGCTGCTCGAACGCGAGACGCTCGCCGAGGCCGAGCTGCTCGAGATCAAGCGTCGCATCCAGCCCGAGCCCCGAGCCGGCCAGGAGATTGATGAACTTCGGCCTGCCTCGGGCGCGAGCGCTTAGGCGGGCGGCATGAAGCGTGCGGCGTGGGCATGGACTGCGCTGGCCGTGCTCGCGATTGCGGCGGGCTCCTACGGCCTGTACCTCTGGCTGCAGCCGGCGCCGCTGCCCGCGCAGGTTCTCTACGGCAACGGCCACGTGGAGGGGACGGAAGTTCGCGTCGCGGCCGAAACCGGGGGCCGCGTCGTCGAGAACCTGATGGTCGAGGGCCGCACGGTCAAACGCGGCGACCTCCTGCTGCGGGTCGATGACACCGACATAACCTTGCGCAAGGCGGGAGCGGAGGCCGAAATCGCGTCCCTTCGCAGCCAGCGCGACGCGGGCGAGGCGGAACTGCGGCTCTGGCGCCATCACCGGGAGACGGCCCAAGCCGAGCTCGCGCGCATCCGCAAGCTCAGGCGGCAGGGCGTGGCCACGGTCGAACGGCTCGACCAGGCCGCGAACGCCGCCGAGGAGGCGGGAGGCCGCGCCGCCGCCTTGCAGGCGCTCGTCGCCTCGCTCGATGCGCGCACGGCGGCGGCCCGGCGGCAGCTCGACCTGGTGGCTTTCCAGCTGGAAAAGACGCGCCTCGTCGCGCCGCTCGACGCCACCGTGCTGGTCAAGGCCGCGGAAGCCGGCGAGTTTCTCCGGCCCGGCAGCACGGTCGCGGTACTCGTCGATCTGTCGAAGATCGAGCTCAAGGTCTACCTGCCGGAACGGGAGATCGGCAAGCTGAAGCTCGACGCGCCGGCGCGCGTGCGCGTCGACGCGTTCCCGCATCGCCTGTTCGAGGCCAGGGTCGAACGCGTTGACCAGGAAGCGCAGTTCACGCCGCGCGACATCCACATGCCGCAGGAGCGCACCCGGATGGTCTTCGGTGTCACGTTGGCGGTCGACAACCGCGACCGGCTGCTCAAGCCGGGGATGCCGGCGGATGCCTGGATCCTGTGGCAGCCGCAGGCGGGCTGGCCCGCCCGCCTGTTCGTTCCGGAATAGGCGCGGCGGCGATGGCCCACGACGGCCCTGTCATAGAGGCCCGGCAGCTCGGCCGGCGCTTCGGGCGCAAGCGCGCGGTCGATCGGGTCGATCTGAGCGTCGGGCGCAGCGAGCTCGTCGGACTGGTCGGCCCCGACGGCGCCGGCAAGACCACGCTGCTGCAGCTCTTCGCCTCGCTTCTCGATCCCGGCGAGGGCCGCTGCAGCGTGCTCGGGTTCGACTCGGTGCGCGAGTCGGCTGCGGTCACCGCCCGCATCGGCTACATGCCGCAGGGCTTCACGCTCTACGGACGGCTCACGGTCGACGAGAACCTGGCGTTCGCCGCGAAGGTGCGCGACGTCGGCCCCGCGGAGTTCGCCGCGCGCCGCGACCGGCTGCTCGCCATGGCGGGTCTTGCGCGCTTCGCCGGCCGCCGCGAGGACCAGCTTTCGGGCGGCATGCGCAAGAAGCTCGCCCTGTGCACCAACCT
>DAHVFK010000121.1 GCA_027317055.1 Betaproteobacteria bacterium
TCTCTATACCGTCCTGCCGCAGCGTGCGCATGCCCTCCGCGAGCGCACGTTCGCGGACCGCTTCGGGTTCCGCGCGCCGATGGACGAGCTTCCTCAGGGCCGCGCTCGTCTCCATGAACTCGTGCAGCCCCAGACGGCCCCTGTAGCCTGAGCCGCCGCAGCTTTCGCAACCGGCGCCGTGCATGGCATGGAGTCTGCCCTTCTTGCCCAGGCGTTGCCGCCAGTCGGCCACGAGGTCCGACGGATCCGTCTCTCCGCCTTCCACGTACTCCTGGGCGATCCGTGTGACCTCCTCTTCCCGGAGCTCGACCGGCCTCGCGCACGCCGGACATACTCGGCGCACGAGCCGCTGCGCGAGCACGCCCAGCAGGGAATCGCCGAATTTAAAGGGGTCGACGCCCAGGTCGAGCAGGCGCGCCACCGTCTCCGGCGCGCTGTTGGTATGTAGCGTCGAGAAGACGAGATGGCCCGTCAGCGACGCTTCCACGGCCGCCTGAGCACTCTCCCGGTCGCGAATCTCCCCGATCATGATGACGTCGGGATCGGCACGCAGCAGCGAACGCAGCGTCTCGGCGAAGGTCCAGCCGATCTTCGGATTCACCTGAACCTGCGACAGCCCCTCCTGCGTGATCTCGATTGGATCCTCTGCGGTCCAGATCTTGCGCTCGGGGGTATTGATCAGCGACAACAGGGAATGCAGCGTCGTGGTCTTGCCCGAGCCCGTTGGTCCGCATACGAGCAGCAAGCCGTGCGGCTTCTCGACCACTTCCCGCAGCCGCTCTAGCACGCCCGAGCCGAGGCACAGCTTGTCTATCGGCAGCGGCTTGGACGAGGCAAGCAAGCGCAAGATCACGCTCTCGAGCCCGTTGACGGTCGGAACGATGGCCACTCGCAGCTCGAGCTTCGCAGGGCCGAAGCGCGCAAAGTCGATCTTCCCGTCCTGGTGCTTCCGGTGCTCGGCGATGTCGAGGCTCGCCATGACTTTGATGCGCGACACGATCGCCGAGCGGAATCGCGCGGGAATCTCGGCGTAGTCCGACAGCGCTCCGTCGCGACGCATGCGGATCCTGGTCGGACGGTTGCCCGCCGCCGGCTCGATGTGAATGTCCGATGCACCGCTCTCCATTGCATCGAGGATGACCTTGTTCACCAGCCGTACCAGCGTCGTGTCGCACTCACGCACCGCGTCCGCAGGCTCCTGCTCACCCGCAGCGGGGGTCTCCAGCGTTAGTCGCGAGGTGAGCTCATGGAAACCAGACAGGTCGAACTCGATCGCGTCGGGCGCGGCCTCGTCGGCGCCTGACGGCGGCGAGGCATGCGCGTCGGCCTGGGCGGGGGCTTCGCCCTCCCATGCGTCGACCGAGCCGAGCGCGACGCGGATGTCGCGCCAGCTGGCGAGAACCGGCACCGCCTTGCGGCCGGAGCTGAAACGCACGGCCTCCAGGGCGTCATTTGACATCGGGTCGTCCATTGCCACCACGAGGCGCCCTCTCGCATCGAGACAGAGCGGCAATACGCGATGGCGATGGCACTGCGCGCGAGGAACCAGGCGAACCGCCTCGGAATCCGGCAGAAACCTCAGAACGTCCACGCGCAAGATGCCCAGCGTGCGGACAAGCACGTCCTCCAGCTGATCCGGCTTTACCGCGCGCATATCGAGCAGTACCTTGCCGAGCGGTACATGCTTGCGAAAGCGCAGTCGCTCGACCCGCTGGCGCTCCAGAGCCTGCTTGAGCTGCGCCGGCGCAAGGATGTTCATCTCGACCAGCGCCTCGCCCAGTCGGCGGACGGGGCTTCGCCCGACTTTGTCCAGCGCCTCGAGCAATGCGGGAATAGACGCGATCACTGCCTCGGGTGGCGGCGGTGCCGGGGGCGCCTCCGCCGCCGGCTCGATGTTCTCGATTGCGAGCGGAGCGGGCGGGGGAGCGGCTTCGACCCAGTCGAAGGACCGCACCTGGCCGCCGGGAATCAGCATCCGCGTCACGGCGGCATCGCCGGCCGGAGGGTAGAGAAACAGCGCCGAATCCCAACGCACCGCCCCGGCGCTCTCGCCTTCCATGATCCGGCCGTCGACCAGCACGACGCGGTAAGGGCGTCGCAGTTCGTCCGCGCGCGCGGGCGGGGCCGCGAACGCAAGCGGACGCGTCAGGACGAGCCGCTGCAGGTCGGAAAACGCAATCCAGCGCACCCCATGCGCATCGTTCGGGCGGAAGAACAGGCCCCGGCCTTCGCTCAGCATGAGCGCCGCGCCCTCCATCGCGCCATCCTGCAGGCTCTCGAGGTGCGCGCGCTCGTGCGCGTTTCTAAGCTCCCCCTGCGCCCAGGGCGACAGCGTCGGCGCCGGCCATTGCGCGAGCATGTTTCCGCTTGAAACGGCGTGCAGCTTCACCAATTCGCCGCGGGCCGCCTGAGATTCGCCCTGGGCCGGCTTCGGCTCGCCGCGCGCGGCGGCGAGATCCACGATCCCGTCCGACAGGATCGGGGCACCATCCCTCGAATGTTTCATGATCAGGTCCTTCCGCGCCCCACGTTTTCGACTCGCGCAGTGCTTCAGAGTCCGCTGCAATCATGTCACTCGCGGGAGTTCCTGATCGTAAGAGTTGGTCAATGACGTACAGCAAGCCCCGGATTCCGGCGCAAAGAGATGAATGGGGCTGCCGTCCCTACTCGAACTCCCTTTCCTTCCACCAAGGGTAGTAGAGCGGCATGTCGCGCGAGACGCGCATGCCGAAGCGCGGCGCGCGCTTTTCCTTGAACGCGGCGATGCCCTCGGCCACGTCGGGGGAGCGGCCGAGGTGGAAGATGCCGCGCGAGTCGACCTTGTGCGCTTCCATGGGATGGTCGGCGCCGAGCATGCGCCACATCATCTGGCGCGCGAGTGCCACCGCGACCGGCGCGGTGTGGTCGGCGATCTCGCGCGCCAGCGCGCGCGCCGCGGGCATCAGTTCTTCGGGCGCGAGCACGCGCTGCACCAGCCCGCCGGCGCGCGCCTCGTCGGCGCCGAACACGCGTCCCGAGAGCGTCCACTCGAGCGCCTGGCCGATGCCCACCAGGCGCGGCAGGAACCAGCTCGAGCAGGCCTCCGGCACGATGCCGCGGCGGGGGTGAAGACGAAGCCGAAGCGTGCCTCGCTCGAAGCGAGGCGCACGTCCATCGGCAGCTGCATGGTGGCGCCGATGCCCACCGCGGGCCCGTTGACCGCGGCGATGACGGGCTTCTTCATCTCGAACACGCGCAGCGTCACCTGGCCGCCGCCGTCGCGGTGGGTCTGCGCGCTCAGGCCGTCGCGCTTGGCGTAGTCGAAGGTCGCACTGCCGGCGGAGAGGTCCGCTCCGGCGCAGAAGGCGCGCCCCGCGCCGGTGACGATCACCGCGCGCACCTCGTCGTCGGCATCGGCCTGCGCGAAGGCGTCGATCAGCTCGTCGCGCATGACGCGGGTGAAGGCGTTCAGCTTCTCGGGCCGGTTGAGCGTCACGGTGGCGACGCGCTCGGCCACCTCGTAGCGAATTTCAGCGTAGGCCATACGGCTCCTTTCGGATGATGCGGCGGCGTCCCGCGCGCGCGGGCGCTATTTCGCGGCCGGCGCGGAATCCGCCGGCCGGTCGTCGGCCGGCTTGATGACGTGTGTGGCGCCCATTTCAACCTGGACCAGCTGCGGATACTCGTACGCCGCGCCGGAGTCGTGGTCGATGATGGCTCCGATGCCGCCTCCAAGCAGAATGTTGCCGAACATCGCACCCTTGGTCGACGACACGAGCGCGACCACGCCGTCGTCCTGGCCGTCCTTGCGGCAAGTAATGAGCATGTTGTCGTTCGAGCGCGTGATCGTCACCGACCCCGGGCTGGTCAGCAGCCACTTTCCCTTGGCGTTGGAAAGCTCGCACGCGGCTCCGGTGACCTCGTTGCCGGAGCGGTCCCGGGTCTGGATCGTAATCGACTCGAGCGGCGTGCCGGTGACGGACGCGCAGGCCGGCGCGAGGCAGGCCGCCGCCAGGGTCGCAAGGAGCGGCGCTGTCGTGCCGCTCTCAAACGTAACGGCTTTCACTTGGCCGCGGGCCGCAGGGCGAAGAGCTCGTCAAGCAGTTCGCCGAGGTTTTTGCGCACCGCGCCCTCGTTCGCGATGCGCAAGCGCGCCACCGCAAGCGCCGAGTCGCTGAAGGTTGCGGTGAACGGAGTCGTAATCGTCTTGCCGAACACCCGCTTGCCCGTGGCCGCATCGCTCAAGTCGTAGCGCACCGAGCAGGTCACCTTCAGGTCCAGGCCGAACATCGGCTGCTCGAGGCTGAGCAGCGTCGCGTCGAGCTGGTAGCGGGGCGAAGTTCCGTCTGCGCTCAGCAGCCCCACGGACTGCAGGGCGCGCTCGAGCGCGGCCCTGAAATCCTTGTCCGACACCTTGGATACCCACATCGGATTGGTCTCCGAGCCGCCCGCAACGCCGTGAATGCGAATCGCCTGTACCAGCGACGGGTCGGCAGGCGCGCGCGCGGCCGCCGGCGCGGGCGGGACCATGTTCTCGGTTATGGCGGGCGTGGCGCAGCCCTGGACCAGCGCCACCGCGTAAAAGACCAACGGAACCAAATGGTGACGTTTCATGCCTCCCCCCCATTCTTATCTGCCGGTCTGCCGGCGACGATCCCCGTGCGGCAATCTTACGCCATGGCTCGCCCGGGAGAGCGCCTTAGAATGCGTGCTTGAACCTAGCGTGCATCGCAAGGAGCTGCGCATGGACACCGCATTCTGGTCGGCGACAAGGCTTGCCCGGGCGCTGCAGGCGCGCAAGATCGGCGCGCTCGAGCTGCTTGGGCACTACGCGGCGCGCATCGAGCGGCACGACCGGGCGCTCAATTCGCTGTGCGTGCTCGACCTCGACGCGGCGAGAAAGCGCGCCAGGGCCTTCGACCGCGCCTCGGCGCGCAAAGGCGCGCAGCATCTGCCCCTGGCCGGCCTGCCGATGAGCGTGAAGGAGTCGTTCGACCTCGCCGGCCAGCCCACCACCTGGGGCGTGGCCGAATTCAAGGGCAACCGCGCGGCGAAGAACGCGCTCGCGGTAGAGCGCTTTCTCGCCGCCGGCGCAAACATGTTCGGCAAGACCAACGTGCCGGTCATGCTCGCGGACTGGGAAACGAACAACCCGCTGTACGGCAGGACGGTGAACCCCTGGGACGCGACGCGCACGCCCGGCGGCTCCTCCGGCGGCGCGGCCGCGGCGCTCGCCGCGGGTCTCACCGGCCTGGAGATCGGCAGCGACATCGGCGGCTCGATCCGCAACCCGGCGCACTACTGCGGCGTGTACGGGCACAAGCCCACCTGGGGCCTGTGCTCGATGCAAGGACACGCCCTGCCGGGCATGGCGCACCCGGCCGACATCTCGGCCATCGGCCCGCTCGCGCGCAGCGCGCAAGACCTCGAGCTCGCGCTCTCGATCATGGCCGGACCGGACGCGATCGACGGCGCCGGCTGGAAGCTCGCCCTGCCCGCGCCGCGGCGCAAGACCCTGCGCCGCCTGCGCGTCGCGGTGGTCGCGACGCACCCGACCGCCGAGACCGACCGCAGCGTGCAGGATTTGATCGGCAAGCTCGCGAAGTTCATGGCGCAACGGGGCGCCAAGGTCTCCGAGCGCGCCCTGCCCGCGTTCGACTTCGGCGAAGCACACCGCGTCTTCATCCAGCTCCTGCGCGGCGCGACCTCCGGGCGGCAGACGCAGGAGATGTTCGCCGGCATGCTCGCCGCGAAGGCCGAAATCGGCCGCAACGACGACTCGTACTACGCCCAGTTGGTGCGCGCCAACACCCAGCCGCACAAAGACTGGCTCGCCGCCTCCAACCGCAGGCACCAGATGCGCCTGGCCTGGGCCGAGTTCTTCAAGGACTGGGACGTGCTGCTGTGCCCGAACGCCGCGAGCGCGGCGTTCCCGCACTCCATGCCGGGCGAGCGCTGGGAGCGCATGATCGCCGTCAACGGCAAGCCGCAGCCGGCGACGACGCAGATGTGGTGGGCCGGAATCGCCGGCATGTGCTACCTGCCGGGCACCTCGGCGCCGATCGGCCTGTCGCCCGAAGGACTGCCGATCGGCGTCCAGATCGTCGGCCCGCAGCACGGCGACCTGACCACCCTCCGCGTCGCGCAGCTGATCGAGCGCGAGTACTACGCCTTCCTTCCGCCCCCTTCTTATATTTGACGCTCGGATTCCCCGCGCCCGCACGCGGCGTGGAGAAGTTCCTTTAGTGCGCGGCCCCGTCGGCGGTACAAGTGCTTATGAAAGCCGCCAGGATCATCGCCCTCGCCACCGCCCTTGCCGCCTCGAGCGGCGCGAGCGCGCAGGGCGTCGGGCTGCGGGTCGGCACGACCGGGGTGGGCGGCGACATCGGGTGGTGGATCGCGCCGACCCTCGGCGCCCGGATCGGCTACTCCGCCCTCGACTTCAGCTCGAGCGCGAGCTCGAGCGACGTCCACTACCAGGGCAGCGTCAGGCTTTCCAACCTTAGCGGGCTGCTGGACTGGAGCCCGGCCGGGCCGTTCCGCCTCACCGCCGGGCTGGTGGGCACGAACAACAAGCTCGACGTCAGCGCCACGCCCACCGGATCCATCTACACCATCAACGGCGCGACCTACCAGGCGAGTAACGTCGGCGGCATCGCCGGCATGGTGCAGCCCGGCAACCGCATCGCGCCCTACCTCGGCATCGGCTACGGCAACGTCGCGGGCGCCGGGGTGAATTTCTATTTCGACCTGGGCGTGATTTTCCAGGGCTCGCCCAAGGCGACGCTCACCGGCACCTGCGGCGCCGCGATGTCGCCCGCCCAGTGCGCGCAGTTCCAGTCCGACGTCGCGGCCGAGCGCTACAGCCTCGAGCGCTCGCTCGACAGGTACAAGTACTACCCGGTCGGCCAGATCGGCATCACCGTCGGCTTCTGAGCGCGCCGGGCGCCGGCCCGGCGGCGGGAATAAGATACGGCTTGGCCGCAAGCCGCGGACCCGTTGCCAACCCCGGAAGCTCGCACATGAAGCTCGCACACGCCCTGCTCGCGGCGCTGAAGGACTATGGCGCGGGCGAGATCTTCGGCATCCCGGGCGACTTCGCGCTGCCGTTCTTCCGCCAGATCGAGCGCGCCGGCATCCTGCCGCTGCACACCCTCAGCCACGAGCCGGCCGTCGGCTTCGCCGCCGACGCCGCGGCACGCTACCGCGGCACGCTCGGCGTCGCCGCGGTCACCTACGGCGCGGGCGCGCTCAACATGGTCAACGCGGTCGCCACCGCCTACGCCGAGAAGTCGGCCGTGGCGGTGATCTCGGGCGCCCCCGGCGCGGCCGAGGGGCGCATGGGTCTGGGGCTGCACCACCAGGTGAAACGGCTGGACAGCCAGTTCCTCGTCATGTGCGAAGTGACCTGCGCCCAGGCCGTGCTCGACGATGCGGCGAGCGCGCCACGCGAGATCGCGCGCGTGCTGACCGAGGCGCGCCGCCAGTCGCGCCCGGTCTACCTTGAGCTACCGCGCGACATGGTCGAGGTTGAAGTGACCAAGGTGCCCGCCTACACCCCCGCCGCCATCGACCGCCAGGCCGCCGATGCGGCTGCGGACGAAGTCATTGCGCGCCTCGCCGCCGCGCGCCGCCCGGCGCTCCTGCTCGGGGTCGAGGTGCGCCGCTACGGCCTGGAGAAGAAGGTCGCGAAGCTCGCAAAAAAGCTCGCCATCCCCGCGGTCACCAGCTTCATGGGCCGCGGCATCCTGGCCGAGACCGGCGCCCCGCTCGCCGGCACCTATCTGGGCCTGGCGGGCGAAACCGGCGTGCGCCGCATCGTCGAGCGCTCCGACGGCCTGCTCATGCTCGGCGTCATCCTGTGCGACACCAACTTCGGCGTCTCGCAGCAGCAGATCGACATGCGCAGCGCCGTGCACGCCTTCGACGGCGAAGTGCGCCTCGGCCATCACGTCTACCCCGGCGTAAGCCTGGAGGCCCTCGTCGACGCCCTCTTGAAGCGCGCCAAGCGCCTCGGCGACGCCGCCCCGGTCGCAGCCGTCTATCCCACCGGCCTCAAGGCCGACGCCCACCCCGTCCGCCCGCTCGACATCGCCACCGCCGTCAACGACCTGTTCGCGCGCCACGGCCCGATGCCGATCGCCTCCGACATGGGCGACTGCCTGTTCACCGCGATGGACATCATCCCCACCGCCCTGGTCGCCCCCGGCTACTACGCCACCATGGGCCCCGGCGTCCCCTTCGGCCTCGGCCTGCAAGCCGCCTCGAAAAAGCGCCCCCTCATCCTGGTCGGCGACGGCGCCTTCCAGATGACCGGCTGGGAGCTGGGCAACTGCCGCCGCCAGCGCTGGAACCCGATCGTACTGGTCTTCAACAACGCCGCCTGGGGCATGCTCAAGGCCTTCCAGAAAGACACCGACTACAACGACCTCGACGATTGGAACTTCGCCGACGCCGCCCCCGCCCTGGGCGGCAAAGGCGTCCGCGTCACCACCCGCAAAGCGCTCGCCGCCGCCCTCGAAGACGCCGTCGCCGACAAGAAAACCTTCCGCCTGATCGAAATCATCATCCCCCGCGGCGAGCTCTCTCGCACCTTGGAACGCTTCACCGGGGCGATCGCCAAAAAGAGTGCGCTGGGCAAGGAAACCTGAGCGCATACGCTGTGCGCGTCCTAGATGACGCCGTCCTCATCCAGGCTTAGACCGCCTAGACCACCGC
>DAHVFK010000122.1 GCA_027317055.1 Betaproteobacteria bacterium
GCGCCAAGGGCGGCGCGATCGCCTTTACCAAGTCGCTGGCGCGCGAGATGGCGCGCTTCAATATCAACGTCAACTGCGTTTGCCCCGGGCCCACAGACACGCCGCTGCTCGCAGCCGTGCCGGAGCGGCACCGGGAGGCATTCGTGCGCGTGACCCCGATGCAGCGCCTCGCAAGACCCTCGGAAATCGCGGATGCAGTGCTGTTCTTCGCCAGCGCGCGCGCGGATTTCATTACCGGCCAGGTGCTATCGGTAAGCGGCGGTCTGACCATGGTCGGCTGATCACCCACTCCATCAAGCGCAAGAGGCAACCATGTACAAGCTCAAAGCCGCCGAGTGGCGTCCGCAGCACTTCAAGTGGGAGGTTGTGGACCGTGTGGCGACCATCACCCTCGATCGTCCCGAGCGCAAGAATCCGCTCACCTTCGAGAGCTACGCCGAGCTGAGGGACACCTTTCACAAACTGCAAGATGCGGACGATGTGCGGGCCGTCGTGTTTACGGGCGAAGGAGGCAACTTCTGCTCCGGTGGCGACGTCCACGACATCATCGGGCCGCTGGTTAAGATGGACATGCCAGGCCTGATGAACTTCACCCGCATGACGGGAAACCTGGTCAAGGAGATGCGCACCTGCCCGCAACCGATCATCGCCGCCGTCGATGGCATCTGCGCTGGCGCTGGCGCCATCATCACGATGGCGAGCGACCTGCGCTACGGCACGCCGGAATGCAAGACCGCTTTTCTGTTCGTGCGCGTCGGCCTCGCAGGCTGCGACATGGGTGCCTGCGCGATCCTGCCGCGAATCATCGGCCATGGGCGCGCCGCTGAGCTGCTGTACACGGGCCGCAGTATGAGCGCCCAGGAGGGGCTCGCCTGGGGCTATTACAACGACATCGTCCCGGGCCCCAAGCTGCTCGAAAAGGCACAAGACGTGGCGCGCACGCTTGCTCACGGGCCCGCTTTCGCGCACTCGATGACCAAGAAGTGCCTGCATCAGGAATGGAACCTGTCGATCGAGCAGGCGCTCGAGACCGAAGCAGAAGCGCAGGCAATCTGCATGCAAACCGGCGACTTCGAGCGCGCCTACAACGCTTTCGTTAACAAGCAGAAGCCTAAATTCGAGGGCAACTGATGCGCAGCGAAGGCGCCTCAGGCAGGCATGCCCGCCCGGCGGGCGCGCGCGCGCACACAGCTGAAACGCGTTCGCCGGGGCATGTCGAGAGCCTGGTTTCCGACCCGCGCCTTGTCGAGGAGCGGCGCGGCCAGATCGTGCGCGCTGCGGTGACGCTCTTTTCGGCGCAGGGCTACTACACCACGACAATCCAGCAAATCGCGCGCGAGGCGGGCGTCAGCACCGGCCTGGTATACCAGTATTTCCGCGACAAGGACGACGTGCTGCTTCTCGCGCTTCTGCTAGTGTTAGATAGCTACGAGCAAGAAATCCCGCGCCGACTGGAGGGCGTCGAACACCCGATTGAACGGCTTTGCACCGCGATACGGACCTATTGCGCCATCGTCGACCGTTGGCGCGACGCGACGCTGCTTACCTACCGCTCGACCAAGTCGCTGCGCGCCAACCGCCGTACCCTCATAATGGACGGAGAAATCCGCACCAACCGGATTATCGAGGCCTGCATTAGAGCCTGCGTCGAGGCGGGCCATATACGGCCGGTGAACGAGCAGTTGCTCGCGTACTCCCACGTAATGTTCTGTCACGCCTGGGCGCTCAAGCATTGGGCCCTGGGCGGGCGCTATTCACTCGACCAGTACGTGCGCGAAGGGCTGCGGATTCTGGTGGAGCCGTTCCTAACCGACAAGGGGCGCGCCCAAGACGCGATCGAACCTTGATGCCGCGTCACTCCACGTCCGGTTGCCTCGACGGCTGGGCGCGCTGGAAGGCGTCGAGCTTCATGCATTCGTCGAATACGCGCAGTGCGGTCGGGGCATGCGATAGGTCGCAATTGAAACGCTGAGCGTTGAAAACCTGCGGCACCAAGCAGCAATCAGCCACGGTAGGCGTGTCGCCGTGGCAGAAGCGACCCGTTCCCGGCGCGCGCGCCAAGTCGGCCTCCAGCTTCGCCATGCCATCGTGAATCCAGTGCTGGTACCACTTGTTCTTTTCCTCCTCGCTGCGGCCGAGCTCGTTCACGAGATATCGCAGCGCGCGCAGGTTGTTCAGCGGGTGGATCTCACACGCGACCAGAAGCGCAAGCGACCTCACCCGCGCGCGGCCCAGCAGGTCCTCTGGCAGCAGCGCCGGGCTCGGGTACTTTTCCTCGAGGTACTCCATGATGGCAAGCGACTGCGTAAGCAGTCCTCCGTCGTCGGTCAGAGCGGGCACCAGTGCTTGGGGATTGAGCGCGCCGTATTCGGGCCGCCGATGTTCGCCCCGCGCCAGATGCACGTATTGGGCCTCGTAGCTCAATCCCTTCAGGTTGAGAGCGATTCGCACTCTGAACGCCGCCGAGCTGCGAAAGTAGGTGTAGAGCTTCACAAAGCGGGAATGATCTTCACCTTCAAGTCGCCTACTCCTTCGACGCGCGCTTCGAGCTCGTCGCCCGGTTTTACCGGTCCGACCCCCGCGGGGGTGCCGGAAAAGATCAGGTCGCCCGGCTCGAGCGTGTAATACTCCGACAGGTAGGCGATCTGCTCCGGTACTGACCAGATCATGTCCGATAGATCGGCCTTCTGGCGCTCCTTGCCATTCACTACGAGCACAATCGCGCCCTTTGACGGGTGCCCGATCTTGGAGGCGGGCGCAAGTGCCCCGCAGGGCGCTGCCTCGTCGAAGTCCTTGCCGAAATCCCACGGCCGGCCGTGATCCTTGCCCCATTGCTGCAGGTCTCGGCGCGTCATGTCGAGTCCGACGCCGTAGCCAAAGACGTGCGCGTTCGCCTTGCCGGCATCGATGCGGCGCCCTCCCTTGCCGATCGCGACCACCATCTCGGTCTCGTAGTGGTAGTTGGCAGTCTTGGGCGGATAGTGCACGTCACCGCCGAGCGGGACGAGCGAATGCGCCGCCTTGATGAAGAAGAACGGTGCCTCGCGGCCGTCACCGCCCATCTCCTTTTGATGCTCGACATAATTGCGGCCGACGCAGAAGATGCGCCGTACGGGAAAGCTGTCGCCCGAGCCGGAAACCGGGAGCGAGGGAGGGGTCCAAAGCGGAATTGCGTAGGCCATGCGATCCTCTAAGTGGCGGGAAGCGTTCGGGAGAAGGAGCGAATTCTATTCCTTGCGGCCGAATTCGCGCTGCAGGATTTCACGCAGCTTGAAGCGCTGAACCTTCCCGGTCGCCGTACGCGGCAGGGATTCCACGGTCCGGATCCACTTGGGGCGCTTGTGGCGCGGCAGCCTTGCGTCGCAGGCCTTCGCAGCCGCGTCCATTGCCTCCTGCGGGTCGCCGTCCGTGGCAAGGAACAGTGCCAGCCGCTCGAAGCCGTCCGAGTCGGCCAAGGGCACGCAAACTGCCTCGCTGATCCCATTCTCACCCAGGACGGTCTCCTCTAGTTCGCTTGGTTTGACCCACTGGCCCGCGACCTTGACCAGCTCGTCGGAACGGCCTTGATGCGCGTAGAACCCTTCGGCGTCGCGCACGAACACGTCCTTGGTGCAGAACCAGCCGTCGAGGAACTGCTCGCGCGTTTGTTCCTTGCGGTTTGCGTACCCGAGGGCGAGCGCAGGGTGGCGCAGCCAGAGCACGCCGGGCTCCCCGATCTCAGCCGGGTGACCCTCCAGTGCCACGAGTCTGGCCTCGACCCCGGCCAGCGTTTTTCCGGTGTGTCTGCCCGTCGATGTGCCCGGCGGGGTAACGATGGCGACGCAGAAGGTCTCCGACATGCCGTAGACGGAGAGGATCTCGCCGCCCACCGCGCGCCGCCATTGTGCGGCGATGGTCTCGGGCAGGCGCTCGCCTGCGGCGAAGAAGTAGCGCACCGCACAGAACGGCGCGAGCGCCCGTTCGCCGAGCGCGAGCAGTCGGCGATAGAAAGACGGCACACTGAAGAATCCGCTCGGTCGATGTTCCGCAACCAGCGCACATACCTGCTCGACGTCGGACCAGTCCGCGCACAGCACCGAGGCGGCGCCAATCGAGAGCGGACCAAGTAGGCCATTCTCGAGCCCATAGGCGAAGAACAGGCGCGAAGTCGTGATCACCTTGTCGCCCGGCGCCAAGGCAATGGTATCGCGTAGCGTTTGGCCTGCAGGCAGAACATCCTTGTGCGTGTGGATGATGCCTTTCGGCCGACCAGTGGTGCCTGACGAATACAGCCAGAACGCTGCATCTTCCGGTTTGGCCGCAAACGGCGCCGAAGCCGAGGCGGCGTGCCGAATCTTCTCGCTCCATGACGGTAGCCCGGCCGGCGCCTGGCCCGCGATTGCGATACGCTCCTCGCGCGCAAGGGCTTGGACGAACCGGGGCAGCCGCGCGGCAAGCATGTCCTCGACGATCGCGAGCCGCGCGCCGCTGTCGGAACGCACGAAGCGGTAGTCTTCTTCGTCGAGCTGGCTGTTGAGCGCAATCGCGACCGCGCCGTGCCAAAGGCAGCCGAGCCACGCGGCAGCGAGATCCGGAGTGTCACGCATGAGCAACATCACTCGGTCGCCGGGCACTACGCCGAGCGCCGCGAGCGCGCCGGACGCGCGCCGGACGCGCGCCGCCAGCTCGGCGTAGGCAATCCGCTCCGCACCGCATATCAGGGCGAGGCGCTGGCCGTGACGCGCCAGCGCCTCGCCCCCGAGTAGGTGGTCGGCCCCGTTCATGCCCGCGTAGCGTACTCCGCGGCAGTGCCAATCGAGAAGACCCGGAGTTGTCCTATCTCAGAGAATATTGCGCGCGGGTGTGCTGCCGCGTTTGATCGGGTACAGGCTGCGGCTGGCCCAGAGCCGGTTCGCAGAGGCGATCCGCCGCAACCGCTCGACGATGGTCGCGGTGTTGGACGAGCTGGAAGATCGTGGCTTGATCGTGTGCCGGCGGGGCGAGAACCGGCGCACCAACGCATTATGGCTGACACGCACGGGCGCACCTTCCTTACCGGCGCGATACGGCGTGTCCAAGCGCACGAACGGCGCTTCGCCGCCCGCCTTACGGCGAAGGAGCGGCGGCAGCTCTTTGCTCTGCTCGAGAAGCTGAAGGCATAAAAAAACGGGCCCGGTAGGGCCCGTTATCTCTGCAACTCACCTGCTAGGGCGCCGGTTGGGAGCGGTGGCGCAGCGGGTGTCGATCAGACTACCTGTTCTCCGTGCTGGGTAATGTCCAGACCTTCGCGCTCTTGCTCTTCTGTTACGCGCAAGCCGATGGTCATGTCGATCAACTTGAGAATGATCAACGTGATGATGGCATCGTAGGCTGCGACCCCGGCTACGGCGATGATCTGCGTCCATACCTGCCCGCCGTTGCCTTCGAGCATTCCCGCAGTGCCGCCGATCGCCTTGACCGCGAATACGCCGGTGAGTATTGCCCCGACCGTTCCGCCGATGCCATGTACACCGAAGGCGTCCAGCGAGTCGTCATAGCCAAGCATGTTCTTCATGTATGTCGCGGTCCAGAAGCAGATGGCTCCGCCGGCGATACCGATAATGAACGCACCCATCGGCTCGACGAAACCCGACGCTGGGGTGATAGCGACCAAGCCCGCTACCGCGCCCGAGCACATTCCCAGCAGGCTGGGTTTGCCCTTCGCCATCCACTCGGCGAACATCCAGGAAAGTGCTGCCGTGGCGGTGGCAATCTGCGTCACAGTCATTGCCATGCCGGCGCGGCCGCCGGCGCTGACCGCCGATCCGGCGTTGAAGCCGAACCAGCCGACCCACAGAAGCGAGGCCCCGATCATCGTAAGCACCAGGTTGTGCGGCGCCATCACTTCCTTGCCGTAGCCGAGGCGTTTGCCCAGTACCAGTGCGCAGACCAGACCCGCGACACCTGCGTTGATGTGCACCACCGTGCCGCCAGCGAAGTCTAGCGCGCCCATCTTGGCTAGCCAGCCGTTTCCGGTCCACACCCAGTGCGCGATCGGGGAGTAGACGAAGATTAGCCACAGGCCCATGAACCACAGCAGCGCGGAGAATTTCATCCGATCGGCGAACGCACCCGCGATCAGCGCCGGAGTGATGATGGCGAACGTCATCTGGAAGCTCATGAACACCGACTCGGGTACGGCGCCAGAGAGGCTGCTCACCGTCGTCTTGCCCATCCCGTGCAGGAACATGCGTGACAGGTCCCCGACGAATGATCCGCCATCCGTAAACGCCAAGGTGTAGCCGATCATGAACCACAACACCGTAACCAGGCAGGTGACGACAAAGCTCTGCGCCAGAGTGGCCAGCACGTTCTTCTTTCGCACCATGCCGCCGTAGAACAGCCCCAGGCCCGGGATTGTCATCATCAGCACGAGCGCCATGGAGGTCATCATCCATGCAGTGTCGCCCGAGTTGATGCTGGGATCCGCATCCCCCGACACCGCCTCTTTGGGTGCAGGCGCGGCGGCCGGCGCGGGTGCGGCTGCTGCGGCCGGCGCAGCAGTGGGCGCGGCAGGTTTGTCCTGCGCGTGGCCGACGCCCGTGAAGGCGAGCGACGCCGCGAACGCGAGGAGCGCGATGAGTCTTTTCATATCCATCTCCCTAAAGCGCCGCCGCATCGGTCTCGCCGGTGCGGATGCGAATGACTTTTTCCAGATCGAAAACGAAAATCTTGCCGTCGCCGATCTTGCCGGTGTTGGCGGCTTTCTCGATCGCCTCGATCGCCTGCTCGAGGATCTCGGTCTTGACCGCGGCCTCGATCTTCACTTTGGGCAGGAAATCGACGACATACTCCGCGCCGCGATAAAGCTCGGTATGGCCCTTTTGTCGACCGAAGCCCTTGACCTCGGTCACCGTGATGCCCTGGACGCCGATCGCCGAGAGGGCTTCGCGCACCTCGTCGAGCTTGAATGGCTTGATGATGGCTGTAACGAATTTCATGTCTTGGCTCCCTGGCCGGGCAGGCGGACGGCGCCGCCCGCTCCGCGCCTTTAGAACGATTTGCTGAAGGTTACGATCGCGCGGCTCTTGCCAGCGTTGTAGCCGCCGAAGCAATAGTCTTCGGCCGACGCGCAGCTGTCCTTGGCATCAGTTCCGGTCAGCGCGAGGCCGAGTGTGCCGAACTTGGCTATGTCTTTGCTTACGCCCAGTTTGTAGTCGGTGTAGCTGGCGCTGCTTCGTCCGCTAACCGTCTGATGGCCGACGTGGGCGGCCAAAGACAGCCCGTTGCCGATGTCGAACGTGCCGGTCAGGTCGAGGTAACCGCTGCCGGTAGTCTTTGCCGTGGGGTCCGACGACTTGGGCCAACCGAACAGGCTACCCGTCGTCGCCGAATACTTGGCGGTCAGCCACTTGTAGCTTAGCGCGCCGTAGATCTCAATGGTGTTCGGATCCAGGAAGCCAGGCGTCAAAGTCCTGCGCGGGTAGTTGTAGGTCAGAATGCCGACGTCGTACCCGACGTCCTTAGAGATGCTTCCCTTGTAGCCGCCGTAGATGTCCCACTCCATGCTGGCGCTCGTGGCAGCGCCGGTATCGCTAAGCCAGCTTATGTTCGAGCCCCAGGTGCCGACGTACGCGCCGTTGCTGAAGGCGTAGTCGAAGCCACCTTGGACGGCGGGCTTTCCGCCGCTCTGGGCGATGCCGCGGTAGATGTACTCCGACGCAATCGAAACGTTTGCGCTAAGCGCAGGCTCATCGGCGGAAGCGAGGATGGGGGTTGCGAGGGCCGCCCCGACTGACAGGGCGATTAGGGTTTTGCGCATGACAGAGTCTCCAAGAGGTAAAAAGGGTGCGCAATGCTCTTAGCACCTCCTGTGCCAGGGAATTTTATTAATTAAATCAATAACGTCGTGCGCGCGTACAAGGATCGAAGAGGCATCACGCACCGATTTGAGGCGTAGTCACGTAGCCATGCCCGAAGCCGGTGCAGACCACGTGCTACACTCGGCGCCCCCATTCGGGGCCATCCACAAATGGTCGACAAGCATCTTCTGGACGAGCTCGGCGACCGCGTTTCGGACGCGATGCGGCATACGCCGGCGCGGGACGTGGAAAAGAACCTGCGCGCCCTGCTGCTTGCCTTCTTTGATCGCTTCGACCTGGTCGCGCGGGAAGACTTCGACGTCCAAAGGAAGCTGCTGGAGCGCGCGCAGGCCAAGCTCAAGGCGCTCGAAGCGCGGGTTGCCGAGCTGGAATCGGGCGCCAAGCCGCCTGCGGCGTAAACCCATCCACCCCCAACGGCGTTGCTCCTCCAGAGGCAACGTCGCGCAGACAAGGGGGGTCACATGCCGCTCGCGGTCGTCGCCAGCCGCGCGCTGGCCGGAATCGACGCGCCCGAAGTAACCGTGGAGGTTCATCTAGGGCCAGGCTTGCCGGCATTCCACATTGTCGGGTTGCCCGACGCCGAGGTGCGCGAGGCCAAGGATCGCGTGCGGGCGGCGCTGAATCACGCCCGGTTCGAATTCCCGGCCCGTCGCATCACCGTTAACCTGGCACCGGCGGATTTGCCCAAGGATTCCAGCCGCCTTGATCTGCCGATCGCGCTCGGCTTGCTTGCGGCGAGCGGGCAATTGGCACCCGAATCGCTCGCGGGCCACGAATTTGCCGGCGAGCTTTCGCTTACCGGCGAGGTGCGGGAGGTGCGCGGCGCACTCGCTATGGC
>DAHVFK010000123.1 GCA_027317055.1 Betaproteobacteria bacterium
GGATCACGTCGAGCAAGCGGTTCTTGTGCGCGATGTCGTCGGTGTAGAGCGCGCGCTGCTCGATCTTGGGCGAGCGCGCCGCGGAAGGGGCGATGTCGATGCGCTTGGCGTCGCGCGTCACGCGCCGCGCCAGGCGGCCGACCACGCCATCAAGCGTGGCCGAGAACAGCAGCGTCTGGCGCGCCGCCGGCACGCGCGCGACGATCGCGTCGATGTCTTCCTGGAAGCCCATGTCGAGCATGCGATCGGCCTCGTCGAGCACCAGCAGCTCGATGCGGGCGAAGTCGATGCGGCCGCGCTCGAGGTGGTCCTTGAGCCGCCCGGGCGTGGCGATGACGATGTCGACCGGGCGCGAGAGCTGCTTCAGCTGCAGGCCGTAGGACACGCCGCCGACCAGGCAGGCGGTGCGCAGGCGCTGGCGCGAGCCGTAGCCGTGGGTCGCCTTTTGCACCTGCAGCGCGAGCTCGCGCGTGGGCGTGAGTACCAGCACGCGCGGGCCGAGGCCGCCGCGCGCCGCCTCCGGCGCGCGCGACGCGAGCAGGCGCTCGAGCGCCGGCAGCATGAAAGCGGCGGTCTTGCCGCTGCCGGTCTGCGAGGACACCAGCAGGTCGCCGCCGGCGAGCACCGCGGGAATCGCCGCGCGTTGCACCGCGGTGGGCTCGGTGTAGCCGAGCGCGGCGAGGGTTTCAATCAGGGACGGGTGCAGCCCGAGCGTCGAGAAGCTCATCTGAAGATCCTTTCGTGTCATCGGCGCCAACCTGAAGCCGCGATGCCAATCCGAAAGGAACGCTTTCGACGGGACTGCGAGAGGGGCGGGACAGCCAACAGTTAACCGCCCGGAGGCGGTGCTGCAATGCAGCAAGGGGCGCACTGTACGCGAAACTGGGGCAAACTGCGAGCCCTTTAGGACTATCGAGGGAGATCGGCATGGAGCTCGGGCTGAAAGACAAGGTCGCGATCATCACCGGCGGCACTCAGGGCATCGGCCGGGCGACCGCGCTGCTGCTCGCGCGCGAGGGCGCCGCGGTGGCGGTCGCCGCGCGCGGGCGCGAGCGCCTGGAGCAGACCGCGGCCGAGATCCGCGCCGCGGGCGGCCGGGTCGCCGCGATCCAGGCCGACGTGAGCAAGGCCGCGGACTGCAAGCGGCTGGTGGCCGAGACGGTGCAGGCTTTCGGCCGGCTCGACATCCTGGTCAACAACGCCGGCACCTCGGCCACCGGCGAGTTCGCCGCGGCGACCGACGAGATCTGGCAGGCGGACTTCGAGTTGAAGCTGTTCGCCGCGATCCGGCTCGCGCGGCTCGCGATCCCGCACATGAAGCGCCAGGGCGGCGGCCGGATCGTGAATCTGACCAACATCGGCGCCAAGCAGCCGCGCGCCAAGTCGATGCCGACCACCGTCACGCGCGCCGCGGGGCTCGCCTTCACCAAGGCGCTGTCGAAGGAGCTCGCGCCCGACAACATCCTGGTGAACACGGTCTGCATCGGCCTGGTGCGCGCGGGGCAGCACGAGGCGAAGGCGGCAAAGACCGGCGTGCCGGTCGAACAGCTCTACGCTACGATGGCGAAGGACATCCCGCTCGGGCGTGTGGGGCGTGCCGAGGAGGTCGCCAACGTGATAGCGTTCCTGGCGTCGGATGCAGCGAGCTACGTCAGCGGCAGCAGCGTGAACCTCGACGGCGGCGCATCCGCCGTGCTCTGAAACCAAGGAGAACAGTGTGGATACGACCCGATTTGAATCCGAGCTCCAGCGCGACGGCTTCCTCGAGGTGGAGAAGAAGTCGTACGGCCCGAACGTGGCGGTCGACGAGCACACCCATCCCTACGACGTGCGTGCGCTCGTGCTGGAGGGCGAAGTGACCCTGCGTTTCGAGGGCAAGCTGCAGACCTGCCGTGGCGGCGATTCGCTCACCATGGCCGCCGGCTGCGTGCACACCGAGAGCTACGGCCCGCAGGGCGTCACCTTCCTGCTGGGGCGCCGCAGAAAATAGAGAAAATAGGGACAGACCCTATTTTCTGAAATCGCCGCGCTCGAGCAGCCAGGACGCGGCAAAGCCGAACACCAGGCCCCAGAAGGCCGCGCCGACGTTGAAGATCGGCACGTCGGCGACTGTGACCAGGAAGGTCACCAGCGCGCCGAGGGTGAATTTGCCGCTGAACGAGACCACGAACGAGGTCTGCAGCACGCGCAGCATGGCCAGCCCGGCGAGCGCGCCGATGAACGGGCGCGGCGTGGCGAGCAGCAGATGGGTGAACAGCGGCGAGAGCAGCCCGAAGCCGAGCGCGAGTACGCCCACCAGGATCCCCGCGGTGTAATGGCGCTCGCGCTCGCCGGAGGCGGTAATGATCGCGTTGACCGGGCCGGTGAGGCAGGTCGAAACGGTGCCGACGCAGGCGGTGACGAGCGACCCCAGCCCGCACACGGTGGTGATGGCATTGATCGGCGGCTCGTGGCCGGTGGCGCGCAGCACCGCGATGCCCTGGCCGTTCTGCACCACCAGCACCGTCACCGCGAGCGGCACCACGAGCTCGACCATCGCCTGCCAGGAGAAAACCGGCGCGTAGAGGTTCGGCCGCGCCAGCGCGAGCAGCGCGGTGCCATGCAGGTCGAAGCGCCCCAGCAGCGCGACAATCGCGCCGCCGACGATCATGGCGGCGATCAGGGGCGGCAGCCGGCGCGCCAGGCGCGGCATCGCGGCGAGTGCGAAGAAGACGAGCGTCATCGGCGCGGCGATCCAGAACGCGTCGCGGATCGAATAGACGAGGTCGAGGCCGAAGCGCAGGAACACGCCCGCGACCATCCCCATCACGATCGGCATCGGGACCGCGTCCATGCAGCGTTTGACCCAGCCCGACAGTCCGAGCACGAGCATCAGCGCGCCCGTGGCGAGATAGGCGCCGATCACCTGCTGGAAGCTGAGGTGGCCGAGCGCCGGGCCGACCAGCACCGCGCCGGGAATGGTCCAGAAGAACACCATCGGCTGGCGGTACCACCAGCATACCGCGATGCTCACCAGGCCGTTCAAGAAGAACGCGCCGAAGATCCACGACGCGAGGTCCGATTCCGACAGCCCGCCGCGCGTGCCGACCGCGAGGATGATCGCCACCGGCCCCGAGGCGGCGAAGATGAACGCAACCAGCCCGTTGACCGCGTAGGTGCCGCCGAAATCGGCCAGCACCTGGCGCAGCGAGGGCGGCGAGGCGGGCGGCATTTCGAGCGGCATCGCGCCAGTTTACAATGGCCGAGTCGAACAGCGTCTGCGCGGGAGGCGATCATGGCGAAACAACCGGGATGGGTTCCGCACGGGGTGATCCCCGCCGTGCTGCTGCCGTTCAACGAGGACTTCTCGATCGACGAGGCCTCGTACCGCGCGCACCTGAGGGACGTGTGCGCGGTCGACGGCGTCTCGGCGCTCACCACCAATGCGCATGCCTCCGAGGTTGCCTCGTGCAGCTTCGAGGAGCAAAAGCGCGTGCTCGCGATCACCGTGGACGAGGTCGGCGCGCGCATGCCGGTGGTCAACGGCGTCTACGCCGAGAACGGCCTCGAGGCGGCGCGCATCGCGAACATGGCGCAAGACGGCGGCGCCTCGGCGCTGCTGGTTTTCCCCTCGGGCGTGTTCAGCTTCGGCCAGCGCGCGGAGATGGCGGTCGATCACTTCAGGCGCGTCGCCGACGCGAGCGACCTGCCGATCATCCTGTTCCAGTACCCGCTCGCCGGCGGCCAGGGCTATCCGCTCGCCACGCTGCTGAAGATCCTCGACGCGGTGCCGAGCGTGCGCGCGATCAAGGACTGGTGTTCCAACCCGCAGCTGCACGAGCGCCACATCCGCCTGCTGCAGTCCAGGAGCCCGGCGGTGAATGTGCTGACCACCCACAGCGCCTGGCTGATGAGCTCGCTCGTGCTCGGCTGCGCGGGCCTGCTCTCGGGCAGCGGCTCGGTGATCGCCGCTCTGCAGGCGCAGCTGTGGCGCGCGCTGCAGGCGGGCGACCTGGCCGAGGCGCGGCGCGTCAACGACCGCATCTGGCCCACCGCCGAGGTGTTCTACAGCGAGCCCTGGGTCGACATGCACAACCGCATGAAGGAGGCGCTGGTACTGTTGGGAAAACTTCCGCGCGCCACCGTGCGCCCGCCACTCGCGAAGCTCCCCGCCGCGGAGATCGAGCGCGTGCGCCGCGCGCTGGTCGACGCCGGGCTGCTCGGCGAGCGGGCGAAGAAAGTGGCCTGAGAACTGGCCGGGGTCAGGCGCCGGATTCCACCTTCAGCATCTCGCGCAGCTTGAATTTCTGGATCTTGCCCGAAGGTGTCGCGGGCAGGGTGTCGCGGACTTCCAGCCGCTCCGGGATGTACTGCCGCGCGATCTTCTGTGCGGCGAGGAATTCGGTCATCTCCTTGAACGAGAGCTGCTGGCCGGGGCGCAGGGCGACGAAGGCGCAGGCGCGCTCGCCCAGGCGCTCGTCGGGGTAGGCGACGAGCGCCACACTGGCGACGGCCGGGTGCTTGTACAGCAGCGCCTCGATTTCGATCACCGGGATGTTCTCGCCGCCGCGGATGATCACGTCCTTCGAGCGGCCGCAGATGCGGATGTAGCCGCGCTCGTCGATGCGCGCCATGTCGCCGGTCTCGAACCAGCCCTCGGCGTCGGTGTTGTTGAGCTGCGGGCGCTTCAGGTAGCCGCCGAAGTTCGAGCAGCCGCGCACCTGCAGCCGTCCCTCCTCGCCGGGCGCCACCGGCCTGTCCTCGGCGTCGAGCGCGCGCACCTCCATGCCAGGCAGCGGGCAGCCGTCGGTGTTGACCGAGCGCTCGTCGTCGTCCTCGGGCAGCGTGGTGGTGACCGCGCCGTTCTCGGTCATGCCCCAGGCCGAGACGATCTTTGCGCCGAGACCCGCGCGCGCCCGCTCCACCAGCGGACCGGGGATCGGCGCGCCGGCGCAAAGGAAAGTGCGCAGCGTAGGCACGCCTCCGGCGGACTCGGCTACCGCCTTTGCCAGGTCGGTGAGAAACGGCGTCGAGGCCATGGTGAAGGTCGCTCCTTCGTCACGGATCAGGGACACCGCAGTGGGTGCATCCCAGAAGTCCTGCAGCACTGCGCGGCCGCCGAGCAGGATCGGCATCATGAGGCCGTACATGAAGCCGGTCTGGTGCGCCATGGGCGAGGCCATCAGTACCACTTCGTCCTGCGACAGCTTCAAGCGCGCAGCGTACGGCACGATGTTAGACATCAAGGTGTTGGCGCTGTGCATCACGCCTTTCGGCTCGCCGGTAGTGCCGGAGGTGTAGATGAGCTGGGTCACGTCGTCCGGGCCGGGCCGCGACGAGCGCAGGATTTGAGCCGCGTCCGGCTCGCGTTCCCAGGCCGGGTCCGACAGGCGCACCTCGAAGCTGTCCGGGCCCTCGCCGCCGACGATCAGCACGTGCGCCAGGTCGGGCAGCGCCCCGCGCATACCGGCGAGCATCTGCTCGTAATCGAAGCCGCGGAAGCGCTTCGGCGCGACGACCGCCCTGGCGCGTCCGTGCGAGAGCATGAAGGTCAGCTCGCGCTCGCGGAAGATCGTCATCAGCGGATTGACCACGGCGCCGATGCGCGAGCAGGCGAGATACAGCGCGCTGAACTGCCACCAGTTTGGCAGCTGGCAGGCCACCACGTCGCTGCGACCCACGCCCAGGCGCGCGAGCCCCAGCGCAATGCGATCGGCCATCGCCCCCAGCTCGCGGTAGCTGAAGCGCCGCGTTGCGCCGTCTTCGACGCGCAGCGCGGCGAGCGCGGGCTTGTCGGGGTGCGCGGCTACGCAGCCGTCCAGGTAGTCGTTGATGGTGCGGTCGTGCCACAAGCCGCGCTCGACCATGTCGTCGCGCCGCGCCGGGATCAGGACTGGGTCGAACTGCATCTGCACGTCTTTCCGGCTCACGCCTCAGCGTTCGTGCTGGGAGAAGAAGGGCGCCTTGCTGCCGCGCGCGTGCGGCGAGCGCACACGTACGATCTTCTGGAAGAACAGGTTGTTCGGCACCTGGAGCACCTGCGGCTCGCTCCCCGGCTCGCCCGCGGGCGGCTCGACGCCGAGGGTAGTGAACATCAGGTTCATGTCGAGCACGCGACCGCCGAGCGAGTTTCCGTTCGGCTCGAGCAGCTCGACCGTGTCGCCGAGGCGGAAAGGGCGGAACGTGAGCACCAGCAGCGCCGCGGTGGCGTTGCTGAGCACGCTCCAGGCAGCGACGAAACCGATCGCGATCGCGGCCAGGCCGGCCGAGACGAGCGACCAGGCGCTGCCGAACACGCCCAGGGCCTGCATCAGCGCGAGCAGCGCCAGCACCAGGATGGTCCAGCGGCGGAATACCTGCAGCCGGCCGGCCATTACCGGGGTGAGGTGATTCGCCTGCCGGCGGCTGTCGATCAGGCGCCGCAGTATTCTCGACAGCAGCAGCGCGACCGCGACGACGATGAGCGCGGCCGCAGCGTCCTGCGCCAGCCTTGCAAGATTCTGAAGGACATCCGACATCGCCGCGCAGCGTTCAGCCGACTTTCAGCAGCTCGACCTCGAACAGCAGGGTGGCGTTGGGCGGGATGACGCCGCCGGCGCCGCGCGCACCGTAGCCGAGCGCAGGAGGAATGGTAAGCATTCGCTTCCCTCCGACTTTCATGCCCTGCACGCCCTCGTCCCAGCCCTTGATGACCTGGCCGGCGCCGAGCGGGAAGTCGAACGGGTCGCCGCGGTCCTTGCTCGAGTCGAACTTGCGGCCCTTGATCACGCCGTCGGTCAGCCAGCCGGTGTAGTGAACGGTGACGTGCTGGCCGGCGGCGGCGGCGGCGCCGCTGCCTTCGACCACTTCCTCGATCTTCAGTCCGCTTGCGGCGGTGGTGGATGCCATGGGGGTCTCGCTTTGGATGAGGCAATCATTTTAGACTAGCGCCTGTGAGCCGCAGCATTCTCGACCAAGAGCACATCCACCCTGCCGTGCGCGACAAAATCGCCGCGCACCAGGCCGACTTCGTGCGCGAGGTGATCGAGGCGGTGGCGGCGAACGACATCGTGCTGGTCGGCATGGCGCAGAACCCGTTCCCGAAGAAGGCGCGCCGGCTGCTCGACGAGGCGAAGCTCGAGTACAAGTACATCGGCCACGGCAGCTACCTCTCCGGCTGGCGGCGGCGCAACGCGCTCAAGATGTGGACCGGTTGGCCGACCTTCCCGATGGTGTTCGTGCGCGGCGTGCTGGTGGGCGGCGCGGACGACCTCGAGCGGCTGATGGTGCGCGGCGAGCTGAACCGTATGCTCGGCCGCTAGGGCGCGGCGGCCTTCGCCTTCGCCTCGAGCGTTTCCCAGCGCTCGAGGCCCTCGTGAAGCAGCGCTTCGAGCTCGTCGGCGCGGCGCTGGTCGGCGCGCATCGCATCGGGCGCCTGGCGGTAGTAGTCTGCTGCGCCCATCTTCGCCGCCAGCGCGCGCTGCTCGGCTTCGAGCGCCTCGAGCTCGCCCGGCAGCTGCTCGAGCTCGCGCGCCTCCTTGTAATTTAGTTTTGCCTTGCTACGGGCCGCGCGCTCCGGAGAGCGCGGCGTTTCCTTCGTTTGCGCCGGTTCGGGACGCTGGCGCAGCCAGTCGCTGTAGCCGCCGACGTATTCGCGCCACGCGCCGCCGCCCTCGGCCGCGAGCGTCTGGGTAACGACGTTGTCGAGGAAGGCGCGGTCGTGGCTCACCAGCAGCAGGGTGCCGGAGTAGTCCTGCAGCGCCGCCTCGAGCAGCTCGAGCGACTCGAGGTCGAGGTCGTTGGTCGGCTCGTCGAGCACCAGCACGTTAGCGGGCGGCGCGAACAGGCGCGCGAGCCGCAGGCGGTTGCGCTCGCCGCCCGAGAGCATGCGCACCGGCGAGCTCGCGCGCCGCGGCGGGAACAGGAACTCCGCGAGGTAGGACAGCACGTGCTTGCGCGCGCCGCCGGCCTCGACCCAGTCCGAACCCGGGCTCACTGTCTCGGCCACCGTCTTGTCCGGGTCGAGCTGCTCGCGCATCTGGTCGAAGTAGGCCGGCAACACGTTGGCGCCCAGGCGCACCGTGCCCGCGTCGGGCGCCAGCGCGCCGAGGATGATCCGGATCAGGGTGGTCTTGCCCGCGCCGTTGGCGCCGATCAGGCCGATGCGGTCGCCTCTACGGATGACCAGCGACAGCTCGCGCACGATGTCGCGCGCGCCGAAGCGCTTCGAGACGCGCTCGAGCTCGGCCACCAGCTTGCCGCTGCGCCCGCCGGCGTCGATCGAGAGCCTGACCTCGCCCAGGCGCTCGCGCCGCGCGGCGCGCTCGCCGCGCAGCCGCTCGAGCCTGCGCACGCGCCCCTCGTTGCGGGTGCGGCGCGCCTCGATGCCCTTTCTGATCCAGGCCTCCTCCTCGCGCCAGAATTTGTCGAACTTGCGGTTCGCGACCTCCTCGGCGGCGATCTCGCCCGCCTTGAGCCGCGCGTAGTCGGAGAAGTTGCCCGCGTAGGAGCGCAGCACGCCGCGGTCGAGCTCGACGATGCGGGTCGCGAAGCGGTCGAGGAACCAGCGGTCGTGGGTGACCACGATCGCCGCCGGACCCTTGGCCAGCGCGCCCTCGAGCAGGGCGATGCCGTCGATGTCGAGGTGGTTGGTCGGCTCGTCGAGCAGGATCAGGTCGGGCT
>DAHVFK010000124.1 GCA_027317055.1 Betaproteobacteria bacterium
GCTCCTTGACCTTTTTGCCGGCCGGCTGGACGAGGATATTGACACCCGCGTCGAGCACGTCGTCGGGGCCGTTGAGTTCGAGGCGCCCCTTGCCGCCGCGCAACAGCTTGGGGAACAGCTCGGCGAAATTTTTGGCCGCGCCCGCGAAGGTCTCGGCGAAGCGTTTGCGCGCCTCGCGATTGAGCTTGTGAATCGTGTGGGTGAGATCGTTGACGGCGGCCTGCAGGTCGGCGCGTTCGGTGGTGAGCAGGCCGGCGCGCTCTTCGAGTTCGCGTACTTCGCTTTCGGCGGCCAGATTGACCTCGCCGATTTTTTCCGCGCGCGCGCGCAATTCAAGCAGCCGGGCGTCGTCTTGCGCGTGATCGCGGCCGGCCGTCGCGGCGGCGAGATCGTCGGCCGCGGCGGCGAAAGCGATCGCGAATTTTTCCGCGAAGGTGCGCTCCAGTTCCTCGATCAGCGCGTTGGCGCGCTCGCGCTTGAGGCTGCATTCGAGCGCCGCGCTTTCGAGCTCGGCCAGCCGGAGGCGTACGGCCTTGAGCGCCGCGCGGGCGCTTTCAAGATCGGTCTCGGCGGTGGCCGCGCGCGCGGCGAGCGCCGCGACGGCTTCCTCGAGTTCACCGCGGCGGGCCGTGCCGGCGTCGTCCTGCGCGGCGAGGTTCGCGCTCTCGCGCTGGAACTCGACGCGCTCGGCCGCGGCTCGCGCGAGCTGTGCGCGATGCTGTCCGATCTGCGCTTCGAGTTCGTCGGCCAGGCGCGCGAGATGGCGCAGCTCCTGTTCGAGCGTGGCGCGCGCCGCCTTGTGCGCTTCGACCCGAGCGCCCGCGGCGAGCATCGCCTCGCCCAGCCGGCCGGTCGCGGCCTTGCGCGCGGCGAGACCGCCGGCGACTTCGTTAAGCCGGGCGCGCGCCGTCTGCTCAAGGATCGCGAGCGCTTCGAGCCGTTCGTTGGCGGCTAGCAAGGCGGCCGCGAGTTCGCCGATCCGGCGTTCGGAGTTGCCGCGATGCGCGTCGGCGAGGGCGAGGCGCTGCTCGGCCCGTGCGATCGCGGCGCGCGCCGTCACGCCCTCAGCCTCGGCCGCATTGACGCGCGCGCGGGCGGCGGTGAACGCCTCGTCGGCGGCGCGATTGGCGGCGCGCAGAGCCTCGAGCGTGCGCGCGAGCACCGCGTGATCCGCGTCGGCGGCGACCAGCGCCTGCTCGGCGGCGGCGACCGAGCGGGCCCCGCTATGCCAATCGAGCACCGCGCCGTCGGCCACGCCGGCGCCGCTGCCGCCCGCGATCATCCGGTCCGGGGCGAGCAGGTCGCCCTCGCGCGTGACGAAGACCGTGCCGTAGCCGTTGAGGTTGGCGGCGGCCAGCGCCGCGCGCAGATCGTCGGCGACGATCACGTGGCCCATCACCGCTTCGGCCAGGCCGGCGAAGCGCGGCTCGACCTCGATCATGTCGAGCAGGCGGCCGGCGATACCGGGCGCTTCGATCGGCTGATGGGCGGGGCCGCGGGCAATCGCCTCGGGGATAAAGCTGAGCCGTCCGGCGCTCTGTTCCTTCAGCACTTCGATCGCGCGCAAGGCGAACAGCGGCGAGTCGACGATCACCGCGTCGAGCTGCTCGCCGAGCACCGCGCGCAGCGCCGGCTCAAGCGCGGGCGGCGCCTTGACCACCTCGAGCAGCATCGCGGGGTCGGCCGGCGGCCGGTCGCCGTTGAGCGATTCGAGCACGGCGCGCAGCCGCGCGCCGGCGCCGTTGGGCATGATGCGTTGCGCGCGGGCGGTCGCCGCGGCAAGTTCCGTGCGTGCGCCTTCGCGCCGTGACGCCTGATGCTCGAGTGCGGCGCGCGCCTCGATTTCGCGATCGCCGGCGGCGCGCCGCGCGGTCTCCAGATGCGCCGCCTCCTCGCGTGCCGTCCCGAGCGCCGCCGCGGCCCGCGCCAGATCGTCCTGCGCGGCGGCGAGTGCGTCGCGCGCGGCGGGAGTCTCGGCGCCGAGCGTGGCCATCCGCGCTTCGAGGTCGCTGCGCTCGCCCGACAGATCGCCCAGGCGCCCGCGCAGCACCGCGGCCTCGCGGATCAGCTCGGAGAGGTCATCCTTGCATTCCTCGCTAACCCGTTCCTCCTCGCGCAGCGCCTGCTCGGCCGCGCGATGCTCGTCGCGCAGGGCGGCCAGCATGGCGACGCTCGCGCCGTCGTCACCGTTGATTTCGCGGGCCAGACGGGCATTGGCCTCGGCGCGTGCGGCGCGAGCTGCGGTCGCGCGGATTTCCAGTTCGGCGAGCCGCGCCGTGAGGTCCGGTTCGAGGCCGGCGATCGCGTCGAGGCGGCGGGCGAGAAAGGCTCGCGAGCGGGCGCGCTCGTCGAAGGCGGCGCGCAGATTGTCGAGTTCGCGGCGCGCGGCGGCGAGCTCGTCGCGCGCGATCGCCAAGGCCGTCGCGCTCGTGTCGGCGTTGGCCTGGGCGTCGGTGCTCGCGATCGCGGCGGCCGCCGATTCGTTGCGCAGGTCGAGTTCGCGGGCCGATTGGGCGCCGAGTTCCGCATGCAGTTCGATCAGCCGGCGCCCGGCGGCGAGCCGTTCGAGCTCGCCGAGCTCGGCACGAATCAGTTTGTAGGCCTCGGCCTTTTTCGCCTGGCGGCGGGCGAAGTTGAGCTGGCGCTCGATTTCGGCCAGCACGTCGTCGACCCGCGCCAGGTTCTCCTTGACCCGTTCGAGCTTGCGTTCGCTGATTTCGCGCCGGCCCTTGAACAGCGAGAGCCCGGCCGCCTCTTCGACCATCGTGCGCAGTTCGGCCGGCTTGGCCTGGATAATCTCCTCGATGCGGCCCTGTTCGATCAGCGCGTAGCCGCGGCTGTGAATCTGCGCGGCCATGAAAAATTCCGTGATGTCCTTGAGCCGGCAGGGAATCTTGTTGAGCAGGTATTCGGATTCGCCCGAGCGGTAGACCCGGCGGGTCACCGCGACCTCGGCCAGCGTGGCGTATGGTTCGGGCAGGATGGCCGACTCCTCGGCCTCGAGCAGCAGCGTGACCTCGGCCATCCCGGCGGCCGGATTCGAGTCGTTGCCGGCGTAGATCAGATCCTCGGCGCTCTTGCCGCGCAGGCGCGTCGGGGCCTGTTCGCCGAGCACCCAGCGGATCGCATCGACCACGTTGGACTTGCCGCAGCCATTGGGGCCGACCACGGCGGTCACCCCGGGGCTGAAGCCGATCAGGGTCGGTTCCAGGAATGACTTGAAGCCGACTAATTCAAGGCTCTTGAGCCGCATGCTGCCATCGCCTCCACCACCTCACCGCCCATCCGAGGATATCCCACGACCCCGCAGGGTGGTCAAGACTTATCCAACCAGTCGTAGGCCACAGGCTTCCACAGGCCCCTCATAATGTGGTCGCGAGACCTGTGGAACAAAATTCGTATTTTCTTTGCCGGATCGATCCGCAAGCTCCGGCCCGGCGGCCAGCGATCACCTGCGCTCGGATGCGCGTGGGGCGGTCCTCAGGCGACGCGAGACGCGCGCACCGGCCGTCAATCCGGCAGCAGTTCAGTGTTCCAGTAAGCGGTATCGACGGTGGTCAGGAACGGCATCCATTCGCAATAGCGCTTGAGGCTGAACATCTCGGTGCTGAACGGAGTCCATTGCGGGCGTTGCGGCTTGCGCACCAGCGGCATCCCGGCTTCGTCGGGATTACGGCCGCCCTTGCGCCGGTTGCAGCTATGGCACGAGCAGACGACGTTCTCCCAGGTCGACATACCGCCACGCGAGCGCGGAATGACGTGGTCGAGGTTGAGGTCGGTGCGCGGCAGGCGCCGGCCGCAGTATTGGCAGGTATTGTTATCGCGCGCATAAATGTTGAAGCGCGAAAAGCGCACGTGGCGCTTGGGCACCCGCTCATAGGCCGTCAACAGGAGCACCCGCGGCACCCGGATAACGCCGCCGATCACCCCGACCCGCTCATGATGATGCTCGAGCGCAAGGTCGCGCCAGCTATCGAAGTCGAAGATCCGGTACTGTTCGTCGACCGCCCGGGCGACTCCCTGGTAGAGCAGGGCGAAGGCGCGCTTGACCGAAGTGACGTGGACCGGGAGGTACGAACGGTTGAGCACCAGGACCTTGCTGTTGAGCAGGTTGGCGCCCGCCGGATGCGCCATCAGGTTTTCTCCTGACGCTAACATACTCAGACAATCAACGGCATGCGGGGGCTCAAGTCAAGGCGGTCACGCCCACTTAACGAATGCGGACCGCACCGCGCCCGGCCTCGCCTTGCGGAAAATGCACCTGCTCCGTATGATCAGATAAACGCGGGCCGACCCCACCGCGGCTCGGAGCAGACTCCACTTGGAACGCCGTCAACCTTTGCCGCCCGACTTTCCGCCGCATCGCCGCGGAGTCATCGGGATACGCCGCAATCGCGCGCGATCGGCCTGGGGCGCCGTGGCCCGCAGGACAAGCGCATCTTGAAACGCGAAATCATCATCAATGCCGCCACGGTCGAGACGCGCGTCGCGCTGCTCGAAGACGGCATCCTGACCGAGTTCTACCTCGAACGCGGTGAGCGCCGCGGCCTCGTAGGAAATATCTACAAGGGCAAGGTCACCCGCGTGCTGCCCGGGATGCAGGCGGCGTTCGTCGATATCGGACTCGAGAAGGCGGGCTTCCTGCACGTCTCGGATTTTTACGACGACGTCGAAGGTCTCGGTTCGGCCGCCGAAGTGATCGGTGAAGAGGACGTCGAGACCGAACCGCATGACGGCGAACCGCTGATGACGGTCGAGTTCGACGACGCCGAGGCCGAGGGCGCCGACGGCGCGAGCGCCGACGACGAGAGCGGCGGTGCCGGTGAGCCGGGCGCGGAGCCGGCCGGACGTCCGCAGCGCGGCGGCCGCGGGCGTGGGCGCGGACGGCGTCCCGAGCGGCGCGTGCGCCTGCCGATCGAGCAGCAGCTCAAGCGGGGCCAGGAAATTCTCGTCCAGATCGCCAAGGAGCCGCTCGGGACCAAGGGCGCGCGGCTGACTTCATTTGTTTCGATTCCGGGGCGCCATCTGGTCTATACGCCGACCAGCAACCATATCGGCATCTCGCGCCGCATCGAGAGCGCGCAGGAGCGCGCGCGGCTGCGCGCGGCGGTCGCCGAAGTGCGGCCGGCGCAGGGCGGCCTGATCGTGCGCACGGTCTGCGAGGGCGTGAGCAAACGCGACATCCAGCGCGACTGCGCCTTCCTCACCAAGCTGTGGTCCTCGATCGTCAAGCTGGCCGAGACCAGTCCGCCGGCCTCGCTGCTCTACAACGACCTCGACGTCGCGTTGCGCATCATGCGTGACCTGTTCTCAAGCGAGGTCGATCGGCTGTGGTGCGACGAACCGGCGACCTACGAGCGGATCGTTGAGTTCATGCAGAACTACATGCCGCGGCTGCGCTCGCGCATCGCGCTGTACGAGGACGAGGAGCCGATCTTCGACCACTTCCACCATCTCGAGCAGCAGATCGAACGCGCCCTCGAGCGCAAGGTCTGGCTCAAGTCGGGCGGCTACCTGGTCTTCGATCAGACCGAGGCGCTGATCGCGATCGACGTTAACACCGGGCGCTTCGTGGGCAAGCGCAACCAGGACGAGACCGTGCTGCGCACCAACCTCGAGGCGGCCGAAGAGGTCGTGCGGCAACTGCGCCTGCGCAATATCGGCGGCATCATCATCATCGATTTCATCGACATGACGCGCGACGCCGATCGCAAGCGCGTCACCGAGGTCCTGGGGCAAGCGCTCAAACGCGACAAGGCGCGCAGCTCGATGCTGAAAATTTCCGAGCTCGGGCTGGTCCAGATGACGCGCAAGCGCACGCGCGAAAGCCTCGAGGAGCTGCTCACCGAGCAATGTCCGAAATGCAGCGGACGGCGGGTGGTCAAATCGGTGGCGACGCTGGCCGCCGACGTCCTGCGCGGCATCCATCGCGCCGCCGGCCGCCATCCGCGCAGCGACCTGCTGGTGATCAAGGTCAACCCGGGAGTGGCGCGCTATCTCTACGACGTCGGCGCCAAGGACCTCGAGGTGCTCGAGGGGCGTCTCGGCATCAAGATCGTGCTGCGCTCGACCGAGTCGATCGAGGCGGGCGCTTTCGAGCTGGTGCAGGCGACCGTCGCCGCGTGACCTTGCGGGCAGTAGTCATTCGGCTGCCGCCGGGAAGTTGCTTATTCTCTACAATTGGTATTGCCAGATTTCGCCACCTGCGAAATCTGGTTCGGCATCGAGCGAATCCTCGACGTGCGTCGTGAAAGCGATGCGGTCAAAACCTACCTGAACTATATCAACGATCTCCGCAAAGTTGCGAAACGCTATCGTTTTGAGCGCGTCGCCGACGCAGATATAGCGCTCTGGGTCCTCCATGAACGTTGCCTCGGCAGTGCTCCGGACGCCGCTATGCTAAAGGAGTACGAGGGGGATCGGTTCATCCGCAGGTTGCGCGCCGAGAACCTGATGAAACGTTTCTTGAACGATTCCACTTACGCACAGCTCGCGCACTCGCTATTGCGAACGGACCATGTGCTGGCAGGACAGCTTGGGGGCATCGAGTTTGAGCAAATGGTTCGTCGTCGCGTGCCGCCAGGCAGGAACCGGGACGACATTGACCTAAAGGTCATCATTAACGAGCTCCGCAGCGAGGGGACTATAGATACCCACATGCAGGTAAGGTGGCATCGCGCGCGGATTACGCGTAACCAAGCGATTCACATGAATCCGCCGCCAGATCCTTCAGAAGTGGAACAGATGATCGGCCTCCTCGATTTAGCCGCGCGCGACCCTGCACCGACGAAGCGCTGAGCGCGCGCCGGAATAGCGCGTAGGCATTCAGCTAAAAAGCGCGCAGCGTTCGCGACGAGCAAGCCCGCCCGGAATCATCCGCCATGTTCGGACAACCACAGTGCAGCTGCTCGCCGATTGCAAGGCCTTTCATCGGGACTTCGTGGCAGCCGAGCTCAATAAGAGCCGGCGCAAGGAACTCACGATATTTCTCGCCTGCCAAAAACACGACCGAGGTTCCAGCCGAACAGTGCGGGCGCAATTCCTGAACGACCTTCCTTGACCACTCTCTGCGTTCCTCTACGGACTTCTCCTTGAGCGTCTCATGGTACGGCTCGATCACTTGATTTGGTTCGACGAGCCCGTACCTTGCGGAGAGAATCAGCCACTCTCCTGTTTGCCTCTCCACGAAGGCGCGAGCTTTTTTGAACCACGTGGAAGAGTAGAGTTCGCGCGCAGGCATTGGCTGAGCGAGTTTTTCGGAAACGCAAGAGACGAGGTACACCGTCTTCCGGTGCGGAACGATATCCAACTCCTCCGCTCGCTGAATGGCCGTTTTCCTAAATTCCTTCAGCCGCACGCAGAAAGGATGCTTTGCGTTCCCTTGGATGTTGAGCGGCAGACTCAGCGCTTTGAGAAGATGGTCTTCGAGTACCCAGGGTTTCGGCGTTTCGATCCATGCGATACGCGCATTGTCAGCCATCCATCCGCTCAGAGCGCTTTCCTTCTCGACGAATGTCTGAGTTTTGCCGGAATTGACACGCCTCAAGATTGTTCCTAACTCCACTTCGAGCAGGCAGCCCAAGGTGGTACGTAGCGTGGAGAATTCCGCGACTCCTTCGAAGTGAGACCAGAGGCGGTCTTGGAGAGTTCCCTTGGTTTTGTCATTTTTTGGCGATATACCAACATACAGAAGGGTCGATTCATCTCGGACGACGCATGAATCGACGGGCACTGTTGGCGGCACGCGTTCGAAAAACCATGCGTAGACGCCCGGCGAACGCGGGGGAAGGGTTGGATTGTTCTTCAACTCACTCCACCGGTAAAGGCGGGACGAGTACACAAGCTTCTGTCCGAGCTCTGCGATTTCCTTCGACGACAGGTCACTAACCACCAGCGGCGGAGTGGAACGCGTTCCTTCCTTGTCATCCCGAGCAGACTGTTGGCCAGTTCGAATGACAGAAAAGCCCAGCCGCAACAGAAATTGCTCGGCTTCTGTCGTAATGAATGCGGCACTAGCAGGGTGCGGAAAAACGCCGGATGGTCACGAGTTTCTCAGTACTGATGGAGTGATATCGGGACTGGGCGGAGAGTTAAGCAGTTGAAAGTGGGCGGCTCCGGCGGTTCACCGATTGGTTCAGGTAACGACTGGCAGCAGGTTACGCATTCTCACCAGGTTGTAAGCAGCGGCCGCGAAGGTGAAGGTCCAACCAACTCGGGCGATTCCACGATGACGAGTCTTGCGCAGGCCGGCGACCGTCTTGAGCCAGCCGAAGATCTCCTCCACTCGTTTGCGCCGCCGCTGGCTGAGCCGGTAGCCGGGGTGGCGAGTGCTGCGTCGGTCGATTGCGCTGTTGACCTTTTGCGCGACGTGCGGAGTGACTCGATACTCACGCAAGGCGCGCACCAACTCCTTTTGATCGTAACCCTTATCGGCGCCCAGCGTGACCCGACCCTGGCCTACGATCTCTGCCGCCATCGCCAAAGCCGCCGTGGGCTCGGCGCTGCCGCTGGCCTGAGTCAGGCGGGTGTTGACCACCAGGCCGTGGCGATTGTCCATCTGCACGTGCCCCGCATAACAG
>DAHVFK010000125.1 GCA_027317055.1 Betaproteobacteria bacterium
GTTCCTAAGGTGCAACGCGTCTGACTGCTTGGTCTCCTCGGCGCCGTGCACGCCCACCTCCACAAATGTCGCACCAGAGCGGATCAGCTTGACGAGGATCTCCGCCTGGAACCCGAAACCGCCGCTGGTGATCGTGATCTTCCGCAGCAGTTCGCGCCGATGCACCGGCAGGCCGTTGTAGTAGCGCAGTCGCAGGCCAAAGAGCCGATTGACGATTCCCGTATACGCGCGCGACAGTAAGTAGCGGCCCCAGCTCTTGATCTCCCTGAGGTTCACCATCCACGGGACCACGATGTCCGCAGTCCCGATTTTCTCGAAAATCGGCGGCAAGCTCGAAGCAGGCAAGCCGCCGTCGCCGCACAGTAGCATCACGTACTCGAACGTCGCCTCGTCAAGCCCGCGCTGGTACGAATTGCCGAAGCCCAGGTTGCGCTCGTTATGAATCACTCTCACCTTGTCGTACGCCCCCGCGAGTTCGTCCATGAGCCGGCCGGTGCTATCGGTGCTGCCGTCGTCGACGAGAATTATCTCGTAGTCTCGGAAGCGTCCGTCGACCTGTTCGAGGATTTGTTCTACAACCGCTCTGACCACGCTCTCCTCGTTTAGGGCAGGCACGATAAACGAGATGGTGTAGAGGTACATGCCTGTGGGTCGTGAAGAAGCGGCTGCTTGCGCGACAGCCAGAACGCCTGCGGTCATTGTCTGACGGAGGATATCAGTTCGCAGTGCCCCCGCAAACGTGGGATGCCCGGTAACATTTGGCCTATCTCGCCTGGACCTGACATGAAAAAAGCACTGTTCCTCGCGGCGAAGCTCGCTCTGTCGGTAGCGCTCGTCTGGTATGCGTTCAGCAAGATCGATACCGGCAGCGCGCTGAGCGAGTTAGCCAGCTTGCCTGCCGTTACCATCGCTATTGCCCTCGCGCTTATCGTTCTCCAGTACATGTTCACGGCGTGGCGGCTGAACCTGCTCCTGCGCGAGATTGGCGCTCGGCTTTCGATCGAGGCCTGCTTGGACGCCGTCTTCATCGGCGCCTTTTTTAGCCAGACACTGATCTCGTTCGTCGGCGGCGATGCCATGCGGGTGTGGCGGCTTGCCAAGCAGCGCGTGCCGGTGGGGGAAGCAACGCGCTCCGTCCTGCTGGACCGCCTGTTCGGTTTCATCGGCCTCATCCTGCTCATCATTGCGGCGCTGCCTGTGCTATTCGGCATCATTCACGACAGCCGCGTCCACGGGGCGATCCTGCTGCTCGTTGCGGCAGCCGTTATGGGATGTACCTTCCTACTGCTTGCATCGCGCCTGCCCTATTGGCTGCGGCGTCGGCGGCTACTGGGCTTCGTCGCTGAACTCTCGATAATGACCCGAGCGATCATCGCGAGTCACCGTGTGTTTCTCAAGCTAATTTGCATCTCCGTCGCCGTGCAAGCCGTAAACGTGCTCGTGATCTGGACAACTGCCCGTGGCTTGTCCGTGAACTTGAGCATGACACATTGCCTGGTGCTCGTGCCGCCAGTGCTGTTCCTGTCGATGATGCCCATCTCGTTCGCGGGCTGGGGCGTGCGAGAAAGCGCGATGGTGGCGGCGCTCGGCGCGGTGGGAGTGCCGCCAAGCCAGAGCCTCGCCTTGTCGCTAAGTTACGGCATTGCTCTCGTTCTGGTGAGCCTCCCGGGCGGCGCCCTGTGGTTCTACAATCGCGCGCGAGTTGAGGACGCGATGCCTCCCGACTCGAGCGGAACCTGAAGAGGCGACTATGAGCGACCAAGCCAAACCAATCACCATCTCCGAACGTTGCACTGAGTACCGCTGTCCGTTCATGGAGGTTTATCACCGACGTGCCGACTTCGGACATTTTTCTAAGGACTACTACGTCGTCAACTTCCAGCGCCGCGGCGGGGTCGTCGCGGTGCGCGACCGGCACGTGCTGCTGGTGCGTCAGTACCGCTTCCTGCTGAACGACCATGCCTGGGAGCTGCCTGGCGGCACGATCGAGGACGGCGAAGATCTGCAGGCTGGACTCGCACGCGAGTGCTTCGAGGAAACCGGCATCCGACTTAGGGGGCTCAGGGAGCTTCTGGTGTATTACCCCGGGCTGGATAACGTGGACAACCGCACGACCATTTTCCATACTGATCAGGCCGACACCGAGCGCGAGTTCGTTCCTAACCCCGCTGAGGTCGATGCGATCGACTGGGTGCCACTGAAGAGGTGTGTGGAAATGGTGTTCACTGGCGGCATCCTCGACGCAATGACTGTGGCGGGCGTCCTTGCATACTCCAATGTCGCGCGTCGCTCGCGATCGCGTAACAAATACGTGATGCACGGAAATTGATGACTCTATTTGGCAAGCCGCGTGTCAGTGCGTATGCGGTAGTGTGCACGCTGTTAATTGCCGCTACAGCGACCACCCTTATTGGGCTCGGACGCCACTCACTCTTCGTCCTATGCGACGTCGAGTGTGGAGAAAACCTAATTGCGCTACATCAAGCACGCAATCTCGCGCTAACTGGGCACACATGGGGACTTCTTGAAGATTTTGCAACAAGTCCCGATCCTGTAGCGCATCCCTTCCTATACACTCACAACGTAAATCTTGGCAGTCTAATTTACGTTGCGCTGGAGACAATCGGGGTTCATTCCATAGCCTCGATGCAGCTTGTGGCGCTGCTCATATTTCTTGTTGGTCTGGCGCTTGCCACAAAGACCGTCGAAGAAATCACTCGATCTCGCCTTATCGCTGCGCTGTTTCTGGCTTTTTTCTGCAGCGACTACTATCACGTCTCCGCATGGGGTTTTAACCCGCTGCGCGGAGCGCATTGGCTTGCACTCTTTGGTCTCCTGCTTTTCCTGTCACGGCTAGCGCGCAGAACAATTGAGGACGCCAAAGTCGCACATCTTATGCGGGTTTGGGTCGCCCTAGGCGCTGCGATTTGCTTTGGCATTGGTTACGACTTTGCTGCCATATCCGCGATAACTGCAACGCTGGTTTATTTCGCTTTTTCTCTTCGACCGTTGCAAGTACGAAAAGCGTTCATGGACATCGGCGCCGTTGGACTTGGCATCTTCCTCGCATTTGCCGCGCGTCAAGCGCAAGTAATTTCTGTTACGGATCTACATTTTTGGTGGACGGATTTTCGCGTGAGCTTTCTCGTCAAGATGCCGCTTGTCCATAATTTTCTGGCGCTGCCCAACTTAGACAGCATTGACGCGTACTACGCGAGTCACCACGTCTGGCGCCCTACCGCGGTCCCGGCAGCTTCTCTCAAGGAGCTTCTGATGACACTGGGGACTATGATCAGGGGCGCAGTCTTTCCAAGTTATGGGCCGATAGGCGCCCTCCTTATGGCTGGGTCAGCGGTCCTGGGCCTGCCTGTTCTCTTTTTTCGCCTCGTTCGGCCCAAGGGAGTTCTCGTATACGGCATTCCGCTTCTGGTCGGATTAATAGTGGCGGTATTGACATATGGCGTCTTACGCGGGGCCGTATCTTCGCCGCCCCCGTTGGAGCGCTGGCAACTGGCATTGCTAGCTGGCACGTTGCTGGGCGCGGCATCGGCGGAACTCTTGCGGCGACCCCAATTGCGAGAAAGCGCCGGACAGTCAACGCCGAGCTTCGTTGATAGTGCCGTATCTGGAACGGTCTTCATCTCCGCCTTAGTGCTAGGTGCGGGACTTGGCATGTCTGTTTTTGCGCCGGTCAGCTTCCATTTCTATCTAAAGCATGAATTTCCCCTGCTTGGCGCACCCAGCGCTCTCGCAAAGGCACTGGTGGTTGCAGCAAGTTGCGTTGTCGTCCAAAAGGCGTGCCAGCGTAAAGATAAGCGCCTAAAGTTCGGGGCGCTCGGTCTTTCGCTGGCGAGTGTGCTCATCGTAGTAGGTCACTTCGCGACTATCTCTGATAACCGAGCGGTCAAGAGGGGCATGCCTATTGGGTGGATTCCGTTTGTTATGGCTCACCGAGACGCAAGCTACGCGGTGAATTGGTTTTCAAGCACTGTCGCTGCGTTCTCTCACAACTGGGTGGCCGCCCTTCGACCCGGACATGAGTGGGAGTACCTGCACAACGCGCTGCGGGGGCACCCTCCCTTCACCGTTTCCGATTACATGTTATTTGGTGAGCGTGACAGAAGTGAGCGAGCTCCCTATTACTCCAAGCCGGACTATTGGATCTATTTCGTCCGCGAAGACATCACACCCTTCGATGCTCCCGCACCAAGGTGTCGGAGAAATTATCTCGTGCGCAGTTACGACGCACTCTTTGGAGAGACCGTAGCTCCCCTGATGTATGCAGATCGTCCGCTGACATTCGGCCCATCGCATTCTCTTCACTTCGTGCTCTTTATTCGAAATATTGACCCGGACCTCGGCCTAAGGACTTTTCTCCTGCAATCGCAGAATGACCGCAGTTATTCGTTTGCTTACAACTGCATCTATGAAAACACGGAAGTTGAGCTAGCTGATTCTCAACTTCAGACTTCCGGTGAACACATCTATGGGGCCGCATTGCTAAATGAGCGGGGACAACAGATGAAGCTGCCCCCGCTGGTAATTACTATCGATCCGCGCAAGCGACCGGCGCCGCCTGAATCAATGTTTCGGCCATCTACGCAACCCTCGATTAAGGAGATGGTGGCCGGAATGCGAGGATATCGAGTCGTAGATATCGGTAAGAGATTTGTAATTTTCGACCTCCGTCATCGCGGGGCGAATAATTAGCGAGTAGGTCGGCTCAACGCCGGCATCGGTGACGGTCAAAATTATGGGCAACCCAACGCAAACGAAAACGCTTGGCTGCGCAGCGCGCGACGCGGTCTTCGTAGCCCTTGTCTATCTCGTGCTTTACACCGCGTTCCTGGTGAAGACGAATTTTTTGCCTTATGTCTTCGACAACAACGAATCCTTCTCGGCATACGTACACGGAAGCAACCTATACCACTTCGGCCTTTCGAAGAGCTACGGCTTGACGGACGAAGCCTACGGCGTCGATCCCGCCGCGCACCCGTACGTCTATACCCATCAAGGCAACTTCCCCAGGATCGTCGCGTACCTGATGTACGCGGCGGGCATTCGAACGATCGAGGCCCAGATCGCCGTGTCCACGCTCACCACGGGCCTCGCCACGGTGCTTCTCGTATGGGCCGTGTTCCGAGAAATCGGCGGACGGAGCGCCGGCCTGCTGGCGGCCACGCTATTCATGACCGAGTACATTCTGACGGCCCAGTGGTTGGTGAATACCTTTCAAGTCTGGCACGCGCTTCTGCTATTCAGCATGCTCTGGCTGATCGAGCGGTACCGACGTACGCGCAGCGCTTCCCAGCTCGCACTGCTCACCCTCGCGTCCCTGTGCGTGGGCTACTTCGACTTACTGATGGGAGTTTTCACCTTCGTATTTTGCGGCGTGTATGCGCTCTTGAAGCTGCGTCGTTACGGGCGGCGTGCTGTGACTGCGTCGCTCGGCGCTATGGCAGCGGGCGGGGCCACAAGCGTACTGGTTCTCGTTACTCAACTGCTCCTGTATTACGGATGGAGCGGCCTAAAGGAAGACTTCTACCTCACCTTCGTCGCCAGGAATTACGCAGCGACCGCTGATGCGGCGGCCACGGGGTGGCAGGCGTTCTTTGTAAAGCATCACATCGTCTTCTGGGAGGCCATGGTCGATAGTAGGCCGTTCGCAACCCTAGGCAGCGCGTTGCGCAGCGTGTTCGAGTACGGGTTTACCGTGTTTACGCCGTACTTTTCTTACCTGATGCTCTCGCTGGCCGGGGCGGCCGCAATCGGCCTCGGCCGGGACGCGACGACGGTGGCGCACGGGACAGTTGCAGTATCTCGCGATGTAACAGGGCGTCTAGTCCTGTACGTGGCGGTCGCGGCGTTGACCGCGACGCTACTGCTCGGGGCGCAGGGCCTGGGGCTTGCGCTTGTCTACGGGGCGGCGGCGCTGATTGCGCCGCGCATCGACGGCTCGTTCGGGCACCGGCTCGGGCGCGTTACGAGGCGCGTCGCGCTAACGACGCTGCACGTAGCCGTGCTGTACGCGATCAACCTCCTTCTCGCGCTGCTGTGCCTCACCGACTTGCTGGAAGGACATGCCACGCCAGCATTCCAGCTCGCGGGCGCGACGCGCGGCCTGGGGCCGCTGCTGATCTTGTCACTCGCACCCACCTTGCTCATCGCGTGGCTGACACGCGGGTTTTGGGTGCCCGATTCGCGCACCGATCGCCCAGCGCGGCTGCGTTTCGGCAGGTTCGTCGCATCGGCGCAACACGTCGCGTCGGTAGGCATTTACTACATGCTCGCGGTGGCGCTTCTGCTAGCGCAGGCGAGGCTGTACGCGGACCCGGGCCTGGCGCTTGGCCCGGTATGGGACTACGTGCTCAGACCCTGGGCACCGAGCGGCGCGACCAAGCTGTTCGCGGTCCTCGCGATTGGGCTCGGGACAAGCTGGCTATTGGCTGGGTTTCCCGTGCGCGCCAGAGGTGGAATGCTGCGTGCAGCGCTTGCCTACCTGGCGGCCGCGCTGGCCGGCTACCTTGCGGCTTATTTCTTTTCGCCGGGCTACATGGTCCTTATCAACCTGAAGCGCTTCACTCCGGTTCTCATTTTCCTGATGCTGCCAATCGCGGTCGCCGCCTTCGCGCTGCTTGTCGACGCGGTGCGCGATGGCGTGCATGCATGGATCACGGTGCCTCGCCCAGGCGCCAGCGGCGGCAGTGCTAGTACGCGCTGGGGGGGCTTGGTCGCCCTCCTGCTCCTTCTGCACGCGGTCGTGTTCTGGCTTGGGCGCCAATCCGCGTACATGGCCCTCATGCCACCGGACGGCGGACGCGTGTTCCAGCAACTCGCCCAACCTCCGTTCCGGGGCAAGAGCTTCGTCGTCAACAGCTACGGCGCGCCGGTGGCCACGGCGACCGGGTCCTGGGCCTATATCGACCAGCGCCTCGTGAATTCAGGCCATTACAAATTGACCTCGGACGGGTACAGGCCGGACGGCAACTCGATCTACCTTTGGATGACCGACCGCGCGAATCCGAAATATGCCTTCCCCGACTACGCCCTGTGCTACCAGATGCCGGGATTCAGCAATGCGGCGCGCGTTCTCGAACTCATGCGGCTGAACCCGAAGATCGCGGCGACACCAGCCGACGTGTACGATCCCCGGGGACCAAAGGGGGCGGCCAGCTTCGTCGCACCCAACCTCTACGCATGCGGCGGTGCGTTTGCCACCCAGCGCCAGGCGGGCGCGGCCGCGGCGCACGGGCCCACGGTCACAATCGTCCGCAAGGACCCCAGCTTGCTTAGCCGCTGGGCGATCGCAAAGCTCGAGGACGACTTTCCCCCGTTTCTCGCCGTGCTGCACCGGTCCGACGGTGCGCGCGTGGAAGTGCGCATAGAGCGCGCGCAAAGCGAGTGCCGCGCCGACGTGCACTACGTCTACCGCCAGCAACAGGGTAAGCCGGAGGCGGGAACCACGCTGCGCGCGTGGCTCAACCCCTCCTCCGGTGACAAGGACGGACTGGGTGAGCCGCTGCCTGTTTCAGGCGCAGACGGCTTCGAGCTTCCGCGCGGCGCAACCGGCGAGCTGCGGGTGGCGGTCACGCCGAGCACGCGAACCCGCCGGGGCGAAACCTTCTGGAGCGCACCCATCACGGTGCACGGTTGTTGAGTGCCCGCCTCAGGTCGCTTCGAGGCGCTGCAGCGCAGAGGTCCTCGGGGCCGCGATGCGCTCGGCCCGCGCGCGCATCTGCGTAGTGCGCAGCAACGACGTCTGGCGCGACGGCGCTAGGAGAGCGACCACCGCGGACGTAGCGACAGCCGACCAATCGGGGAGCAAGCCGAGCCCATTGCCCCGGCCTCATGTGATCGTCCATTCCGGATCGATCTCCAGGATCGTCCAATAGTAGTCGCCCGTATAGCCCGCCTCCGCAAGAATCTCCTCCCACTCACGCGGCATGGCGTAAGTTTGCGCAGTGAGCATCCAGTCCTCGAAAATCTTTCGCTCCTCCGGGCTACGGTAGGCATCGACCTGAATGTAGGAACGGCCGCGCGACACGCGTTCGATCTCCCTGAGCGCCTGAACGCATCCGGCGCGATCGAGGTTGTGCACGGTGTTAATCGCCAGCACGGCATCGAAGCTCTTGTCGGGGAACGGCAGGCTGACCGCGTTGCCGAGGTGCAGCCGCCCGATAACCTCCGGTTCGGCATTCATGACGGCGTATTCGGATACGTCGATCCCGAAGATTTCCAGGCCCGGGCAGCTCTTCAGGAGGTCTTTGACGAGGAATCCCTTGGCGCAACCGACGTCGAGCACGCGGTCTCCGGCCTTCAGGCCGAAATGCCTGACGATGTCCTCCGCGATGGGAAGCCAGCGTCCGTCGTAGCGGTAGCCGCCGTAGCCCTGCTCGCGCCTGCCGTCGAAATATTCCATGCCGAATTGAAGCGCAATGCGCCGGTTGTCCTCCTTGTGGACGAGCCGCGCCTGCACGTTACGCTTCGATTTCGGATACCTCGCGAGCAGATTCACTTCGGCCATCAGCGCCCTCCTGCCGTTGCTTCGCGGTGCACCCTGGCGATCCCTTCCTCAAGG
>DAHVFK010000126.1 GCA_027317055.1 Betaproteobacteria bacterium
GGCAAATACCGCTGTTCAGACACCTTCTTCACGGCAAAGTCACAGTTGCATATGAGCGATGCGGTAAACTGGTGAAGGGCTGGAAATAGTCCCGCGGTCCAATCATGGACTTGCCAGTTGGACCTGCCAGTCGGATTCACACTGGCCTCGCCCAGCCTACCTAAATATCAGAACAGGAAACTCCATATATCGTGTCGTCCGTTATCCGTAATATCGCCATCATCGCCCACGTCGACCACGGCAAGACCACGCTGGTCGACAAGCTGCTGCATCAGGCTGGAGCATTCGCCGCGCACGAGCGCATCGCCGAGCGTGTGATGGATTCGAACGACATCGAGCGCGAGCGCGGGATCACGATCTTCGCCAAGAACTGCGCGGTAGATTACGCGGGCGTACACATCAACATCGTCGATACGCCGGGACACGCGGATTTCGGCGGCGAGGTCGAGCGCGTGCTGGGCATGGTCGACGGCGTGCTGCTGCTGGTCGATGCGGTGGAAGGCCCCATGCCGCAGACGCGCTTCGTCACCAAAAAGGCGCTCGCGCTGGGTCTCAGGCCGATCGTGGTGGTTAACAAGGTGGACCGCGACGGCGCGCGCCCCGACTGGACCGTCAACCACACCTTCGAACTGTTCGACAAGCTCGGCGCGAGCGAGCAGCAGCTCGATTTCCCGGTCGTTTACGCGTCCGCGCTGCAGGGTTGGGCGTCGCTCGATTCCGCGCGGCGCGGCCAGGACATGCGGCCGCTGTTCGACACGATCCTGGAAAGGGTACCCGCGCCGATGGACGTGGATGCGGATGGTCCGCTGCAGCTCCAGATCTCGGCGCTGGACTATTCCAGTTACGTCGGGCGCATCGGCATCGGGCGCATCCGGCGCGGGCGCCTGAATCCGGCGAGCGAGGTCATGGTGATGCTGCCGGGGCAGCCCCCGCTGCGGGCCAAAGTCGCCCAGGTATTCGGTTTCAGCGGCCTGGAGCGCATTCCGCTCGACGCGGCGAGCGCCGGCGACATCGTGCAGTTCACCGGCGTGGCCGAGCTCGCCATCGGCTGCACCCTGTGCGACCCGGATCACCCTGACGCCCTGCCCGCGCCGCGGGTAGACGAGCCGACGATCACCATGAATTTCCAGGTTAACTCCTCGCCTTTCGCCGGCACCGAGGGAAGATTCATCACCAGCCGCCAGATTCGCGAGCGGCTGATGCGCGAGCTGTTCACCAACGTTGCGCTGCGGGTCGAGGACACGAGTGACGCCGATGTGTTCCTGGTTTCGGGCCGCGGCGAGCTGCACCTGGCCATCCTGGTCGAGAATATGCGGCGCGAGGGCTACGAGGTGGCGGTCAGCCGGCCGCGCGTGATCACTCGCACGGTCGACGGGATACTGCAGGAGCCCTACGAACTGCTCACGCTCGACGTCGAGGAAACGCACCAGGGCCAGGTCATGGAAGCGCTGGCGGTACGGCGCGGCGAGCTTCTCGACATGGTGCCGGACGGGCGCGGCCGCGTGCGGATGGATTACCGCATTCCGGCGCGCGGGTTAATCGGGTTCCAGGGCGAGTTCATGAACCTCACGCGCGGCAACGGGATTCTGAGCCATGTGTTCGACGACTACGGGCCCTGGAAAGGCGAGATGCCGGGGCGGCGCAACGGCGCAATGGTGTCGCAGGAAGACGGTGTGGCGGTCGGATACGCGCTGTTCAACCTTCAGGAACGGGGCAGGCTGTTCGTCAGCCCGGGCGACAAGGTCTATGAAGGGATGGTGGTCGGAATCCACAACCGCGACAGCGACCTGGTGGTGAACCCGATCAAGAACAAGAAACTGACCAACGTGCGCGCCTCCGGCAAGGATGAAAACGTGCTGCTCACTCCGCCGGTGAAGCTGACGCTCGAATTCGCGATCGAATTCATCGAGGACGACGAGCTGGTCGAGGTCACGCCGAAAACGATCCGCATCCGCAAGCGGCACCTGACCGAGAACGAACGCAGGCGCGCCGTGCGCGCCGCCGCCGTCGCGTAACCCTCCTTCCGTGGCACGCCTCCTGCGGCAATCGCTGGTACTTGCGGCCGCGGCGCTCGGCGTATGGGCAAGCGCACAGGCGAACGAGTGCCTCACGCCAGGAGCATGGTTCGCGACCGAGTCCGGCGCCGTGCGGCCGGTCAAGGCAGACGATGTGCTCGCGCAAATGGCGCGGGGTCAAGTCGTGCTGCTGGGCGAGACGCACGACGACGCGGACCATCACACGTGGCAGTTGGCTACGCTCGGTGCGCTGCACCTCCTGCGGCCGCGGATGGTAATCGGATTCGAAGCATTTCCGCGCCGCGGGCAGCCGGTGCTGGACAAGTGGATCGCCGGCAACCTGTCGGAGCGCCAGCTGCTAGAGCAGACCGACTGGGAGAAGGTCTGGGGCTGGCCCGCGGATCTATATCTGCCGCTTTTTCGTTTTGCCCGCATCAACCACATCCCGCTGCGCGCCCTGAACGTCAACCAGGCGCTGATCAAGGCGATTTCAGCCGAAGGGTGGCAGGCGGTGCCCGAGTCGCAAAAGGAAGGCGTCACCCGCCCAGCCGCGCCCTCGCCAGCGTATCTGGAGGATTTGTTTGAAGTCTACAAGCTGCACCCCGACGGCGACGACCCGGACAAGGGCCGCCAAAGCCCCAGTTTCCTGCATTTCGTCGACTCTCAGACGACCTGGGATCGCGCCATGGCGCAGGGGCTGGCGCACGCGGCGCGCGCGCCGGGCGACGCGGGGCAACCGCTCGTGGTCGGCATCCTGGGCAGCGGACACATACGCTATGGCCGCGGGGTCGCGTATCAGTTGCGCGACCTCGGCATCGGAAGTGTCGGCATGCTTCTGCCCGTGGCCGCGAATCGCGACTGCGCAGGACTGGCCGGAATCGCCGATGCCGTGTTTGCCGTCCCGAAGCTGCCGGCGTCCGCGCCGCCACCGCCCCGGCTCGGCGTGCGCATCGAGCGAACGAAGGACGGCATCGGCATCGTCGAGGTGGTCAAGGGCGGCCTCGCCGAGTCGACCGGCTTGCGTGCGGGCGACCGGATCGTCTCGATCGCCGGCACGGGAATCGCGCGCATGAGCGAGGTGATGAGTGCGGTCCGCGCACAGCCGCCGGGAACGTGGCTGCCGATGCGCATCCGTCGTGACGGCCGGGAACTCAACCTGGTGGTGAAGTTCCCGCCCGAGCGATGACCCGCCGCTGGCGTGCGGCCGTGCTGCTCGCGGGGGTGCTGGCGCCCGCGCTCGCCGTGGCGGGCGCGGCGCGGCTCACTCTGGACGTACGGCTCGACCCGGCGTCGCGGGCGCTTCGGGTGGCCGCCGAGCTGAGAACCGGGGGCGAATTCCGCTTCGAGCTCAATCGCGCGTTCGCCATCCGGTCCGCGACCGTCGACGGCGCGCCGGCCGCGGTCGAGCTCGCGGGCCGCGACGGCGAGCTCAACCTGTGGCGCGTGCCGGCAACAAACGGCGCGACGCTGCGAATCGACTACGCGGGCACCCTGCCGGCTCTAGACCGGTCGCTCGACTTTCGAGAGGTACTGCGTGAGACGCGGGCCATGGTTTCGCCGGCGGGCAGCTATCTGCCCGCCGCAAGCGGCTGGTATCCGGTCGCGGACGGGCCGTTCACCTACAGCGTCGAGCTGTCGCTGCCGCGCGATCAGCGCGGATTGGTGCCCGGGCGGCTGGTGGAGGAGGAAGTCTCGGGGGAGCGTTATCGCGCGCGCTTCGAGTTCGACCACCCGGCCGACGGCATCGAGCTGATGGCGGGGCCGTACCTCGTGCGCGAGAGAATCGTCGCGCGGCGCGGGGCGGCGCCGCTGCGCCTTAGAACCTACTTCTACCCCGACCTCGAGCCGCTCGCCGCCGGCTACCTGGACGACAGCGAGCGCTACATCGAGCGCTACCGCAAGATGATCGGACGCTATCCCTTCGCATCGTTTTCGGTCGTCGCCAGTCCGCTGCCGACCGGATTTGGTATGCCGACCCTCGCCTACATCGGCGCGGCGGTGCTAAAGCTGCCCTTCATTCGCGCCACCTCGCTCGGTCACGAAGTGCTGCACAACTGGTGGGGCAACGGCGTCTATGTCGACTACGCGACCGGCAACTGGAGCGAGGGCCTGACCACCTTCATGGCGGACTATGCCTATAAGGAGGAGGCCTCGCCCGAGGCTGCGCGGGAAACGCGGCTTGCATGGCTGCGCGACTATGCCGCGGCGCCTTCCGGCGAACAGCAATCGCTGGCCGGCTTCCGCTCGAGGGCGCACGGCGCCGCCGCTGCGGTCGGCTACGGCAAGTCGGCGATGGTGTTCTTCATGCTGCGCGACCTCATCGGCCGCGAGGCCTTCGAGGCCGGCGTGCGCGATTTCTGGCGCGCTAAGCGTTTCCAGGCCGCCTCCTGGGGCGACCTGCGGGCGGCGTTCGAGCGCGCCTCGGGGCGGGATCTCGCGTGGTTCTTCGAGCAATGGGTCGAGCGCGCCGGCGCCCCGCGCGTGCGCATCGAATCGGCGCAGGCGCAGCGCAAGGGAAGCGCGGTGACCTTCGCGCTCGCGTTCGCGCAGTCGGCGCCACCGTACCGGATGCGCGTGCCGATCGAAATCGTTACGGGCACGCGCGCGCAGACCCGCTGGGTCGACCTAGAGCGCGAACACCAGACCGCGCTGCTGCGCCTGAAGCGCGTTCCCGACGGCGTGCGACTCGACCCCGGGCTGCGCGTTTGGCGTGCGCTCGACCCGGAGCAGCTGCCGCCGATCCTTCGGCGCTGGATCCTGGCGCGCACGCCGCGCCTTGCGCTCGCCTCGAGCGGCGCCAAGATCTCGCGCGCGGCGCAGGCCCTGGCTCAGACCTTGTTCGAGAACCCGGCGCACACGCTGGCTTTGGCGGAGATTTCCGCCCAGGGCGACGCTGTTCTCATCGTCGGCCTGGATGCCGACGTCGATGCGGCGCTCGCGCACCTGGGCTTGCCGCCGCGACCGAAAGCGCTCGCCGGCCGCGGCAGCGCTCAGGTCTGGACGGTGCAGCGCGCGGTCAATGCAACGCCCGTCGCGATCGTGTCGGTGCGTGACGCCGCGGCGCTACTCGCGCTGCGGCGGCCCCTGCCGCACTACGGCGCGCAGAGCTATCTCGTGTTCGAAGGCACGCGCGCGGTCGCGCGCGGGGTCTGGCCGGCGCCGGGGCGCCTGATCCCGGTCGCGGCGAAGCGCTAGACGAGCTTCAGGCGCATCGGGTGCATGGCGGAGAATTCGAACCCCAGGCTGCGGTAAAGCGCGTGGGCGCGCTCGTTGTCGCGATCGGTGAGCAGCGTGATGCGCAGCACACCGTCCGCGCGCGCCTGCGCCGCCACGTGCTCGAGCAGGGTTCTGCCGATACCCTGCCCACGCCGGTCCGGCCGCACCACCAGGTCCTCCAGCCACGCCGCCTTGCCGCCTTCGGCCGTACTCACGGTATAGAGCAGGCTAAGCATCGCGACCGGGTCGGCGCCGTCGCGCGCGACGTAGATACGGCCGATCGATGCGTCCGAGACGATCGCGCGCAGCGCGCGGCGCTGCTTTTCCGAGTCAGGGGCGAATTCGGCCTCCTGCGCGAGCAGCAGCCCGAGCAGGTCGGCCAAGCGCGGGACGTCTTCGTCTCTCGCGAGGTCAATCGCAACCGACGCCGGGCACTTCGAGCTCATGCGCAATAGTGCCGCATATTTCAGGCCGAGTCGCCGCAGCACGACGGCTTGCGCCGCAGATTTCTAGCAAAATGAGAAATAGGCCGTTTGCGTTCGCGCCATGCTTCGGTAACTTGGCTGCATGGACTCGCTCCACATCGGATCAACTTCCCGGATGCCCCTAACGCTCGGTGCGGTAGTCCTGTCGGGGTGCCTCGCAGGACTTGGCGCACTAACCGGGTGGAGCGATCTCTCGCTGGACGGGTCGGGGCCCGCCGCTACGGCGAGAGCGGCCGGCGGATGCCGCTACTGCGGGGTCGTCGAGCAGGTGCGCGAAATCAAGAGCAGGTCGACCCGGTACGGGGTCAGCACGGTCTCCGGCGGGCGAGACGAGATGATCGTCATGCTTCTCAGCGTGCTGAGCGGCACTCCCGACACATCCGGCCAAATGAAAATCTATGAAGTAAGCGTACGGATGGACAACGGCTCGATTCGCGCCGTAAGAGGTGGCCGGGTTCCGGACTGGAAACTCGGGGACCGGGTCAAGATCGTCAAAGACCAAGTCGAGCCGCTGTCGTAACTCGCCACGAATGAAAACTTCCATCTTCCTTGCCGCCTTTGTCGCGTTGCTCGCGGGCGGATGCGCGTCCACGCAAACGGTCAAGGAAGCAAAGGGCCAGGGCGCAACCCGCATCTACCATCACGGCTACAGTACGGTATACCGCGCGACGCTCTCTGCGGCGAAAGCGAAGGGGCTCGAGATCACCGAAAACGATCGCAAAGCCCGCAGTCTGATCCTTACACAAGGCGTTACCTGGAAGGGCCTGGGTGAGAAAGTCGCGGTATTCATCACTCCCGTGACGCGCGCCAGGACGAAGGTCGAGGTCGTTAGCAAACCCGTGATGGCGCCGCTGAACTTCCAGCCTGACTGGCAGCAGGCCCTGCTGGATCAGATCGACGCGGAGCTGAGAGCGAAGAAGTAGAGCAGCTGCGGCTCAGACGTTGAAGCGGAAGTGCATCACGTCGCCGTCCTTGACGACGTATTCCTTGCCCTCTATGCGCAGCTTGCCGGCCTCCTTCGCGCCCTGCTCGCCCTTGCAGGCGACGAAGTCCGCGTAGGCGGCCACCTCCGCGCGGATGAAGCCGCGCTCGAAGTCGGTATGGATCGCACCGGCACCCTGCGGAGCCGTAGCGCCCACCGGGACCGTCCAGGCGCGCACCTCCTTCGGCCCGACAGTGAAGAAGGTCTGCAGTCCCATCAAGCCGTAGCCCGCGCGGATGACTCGGTTCAGCCCGGGCTCTTCCATGCCCATGTCGGCGAGAAAGACCTTCTTATCCTCCTCGGGCATATCCGCGATCTGCGCTTCCAGCGCGGCGCAGATGGCCACCACCGGCGCGCCCTCCTTGGCGGCGTGCGATTCGACCGCCTCGAGCAGAGGGTTGTCGCGAAAGCCGTTCTCGTTGACGTTCGCGACGTACAGGGTCGGCTTCATCGTCAGCAGGAACAGCGGCCGCAGCAGCACGAGCTCTTCCTTGGAGAGTTCCGCCGTGCGGGCGGGGCGGCCCGCATTCAACGCGCTCTGCACTTTTTCCAGTACCGCGGCCAGGCGCTGCGCCTCCTTGTCGCCCCCCGCTTTGGCCAGCTTTGCGCTGCGCGCAAGCTGCTTTTCCACGGTTTGAAGATCCGCCAGAGCGAGCTCGGTGTCGATAGTCTCGATGTCTGAAACCGGGTCGACCCGTCCCGCGACATGCACCACGTTCGGGTCCTCGAAACAGCGCACGACGTGCGCGATGGCATCGGTCTCGCGAATGTTGGCGAGGAACTGGTTGCCGAGACCCTCTCCCTTCGATGCGCCGGCGACCAGGCCCGCGATGTCGACGAACTCAACCACGGCGGGAATCACTTTCTGCGGCTTCGCAATCTCGACCAGCACTGCGATCCGGCGGTCGGGCACCTCGACGATGCCGACGTTCGGCTCAATGGTGCAAAAAGGGTAGTTCTCGGCCGCGATCCCGGCCTTGGTCAGTGCATTGAACAGGGTGGACTTGCCGACGTTCGGCAGCCCGACGATGCCGCATTTGAGACTCAAGCTCTTTCCTTTGTGTGCAGCTTCAGCATTGCGCTCTGCAAGTCGCCCGCCAAGCATTGCGGAAGCACGTCCAGCGACTTCTCGATCGCACGCTCGATCGCCTCGCGTTCGCCCGGCGCGGGTCTTGCCAGCACGTAGTCCGCCACCAGGCTCTTGTCGCCCGGATGGCCGATGCCCAGTCGCAGACGCCAGAAATCGAGCACGCCGGTGCGCGCAGCGATGTCCTTGAGGCCGTTGTGGCCGGCAACGCCGCCGCCCTGCTTCATCTTGGCGACGCCCGGAAGGAAGTCCAGCTCGTCGTGCGCGACCAGAATCTCAGCGGCGGGTATCTTGAAGAACCCCGCGAGCAGGGCGACCGACTTGCCGCTGACGTTCATGAAGGTCTGCGGCAGAAGCAGCCATGCCCCGCTCGGCTCGTGACGACCGACGTACGCGTGGTACCTGGGCTCGCTCTTGAGCGCAATTCGCTCGCGCGCGGCGAATTGCTCGACGAGCCAGAACCCCGCGTTGTGGCGCGTGCGCTCGTACTGCTTGCCCGGATTTCCCAAGCCGACGATTAGGCGGATGCCCGGCATGCTTGGCTAGAAAGAAAAGGCGGCAAGGACCGACGGGTCCGTGCCACCCCCTTTCGTCCCGTTGTCTATTTCTTCTCTTTCTTCTCGGCGCCCTTGTCGCCGCCCTTCTCCGCCGCGGCGCCCTCGGGAGCCTTCTCCGGTACCGCCTGCGCGGAAGTCGGCACCTCGGACGCAGCCGGCGCGGCCGCCTCTGCCGGCGCCT
>DAHVFK010000127.1 GCA_027317055.1 Betaproteobacteria bacterium
GAATGAAACAGACAAACGCGAACCAGCAGTACCGAGCCCCCGCTCGGCCGCGCTGCCTGCCGCACTCAATCAAGGCGGTGGAATGCTTCTGCAAAGACCTTTTTCTACACGCTCGTTAGACGCGCCCCACCTGGGCGTGCCGGCAGGATACACTGGCGCTCCTGCCAATGACGCTGGAAAGAACAACGCTCGCTAGTTTGCTCTCCGAGAAGATCGGCCTGAACGGGCGCGAGGCGAAAGACATGGTTGAGGCGTTCTTCGATGAGATAGGCGCGGCGCTCGAGCGAGGCGAAGGCGTCAAACTGGCGGGGTTCGGCAACTTCCGGCTGCGCAATAAGTCGCGACGCCCAGGTCGTAATCCCAAGACGGGCGAAGAGATCCCGGTCACCGCCCGCCGTGTCGTGCTATTCCACGCCAGCCGGAGATTGAAAGCTAAGATCGAGGAGAGACGCTTGCCGCGTGGCCGGATTCGGCGATAGCGATGTACCGTCGTGCTGACCTGAGTCGGTTTCTTGCAGCCTTTCAGACGGTGAGCCGGGGTGCAAACTTAGCGTGTCTCGCTTAGCTTATATGGGGAGATGCGATGGCAAGCGAGCTGTACGTCCGCTGTTGCCTTCGATCCTCCGTTGGCCCACGTAGCGGCAGCTCAGCGCCGGACCTGATGAGGTGCGGTAGATGGAAGATAGACGGCGAGGTGGCTTATATTCCCGATCTGCAAGAACACGTCCATGTAGTAGTACTGCAAAACCGCGACAGTAAGCATCGCAAGGAGCGCAGTTTCCCGCAGCAATTGGTCAAGCTTGCGTGCAGTCGCTACCTGCGAGGGTGACCTCAGATCTGCAACATACTGCTTGATCGCGGCGCGTGATCGGAGGGGCCGTCCGGCGCATTCTTCCAGGTAGGTGAGCAGCTCTTCGCTGGATTCCCGCGCGGCCACTTGGCACTGGGCGGGTGAGTCGGGCCACGGGCGCCTCCCCGACTCCGCCAACCACTGAGCGGCGCCCTCATAGGGATCCTGGTCTTCCGGGCCGATCGGACGCAGAGCTTCCTCGCCAACCTTCGCAATGACGACCTCGCCTCGCTGCGGACGTTTGGGCAGCGCGCGCGAGACAAGCGCGTCACGGTAACCTGAGCTCATCATCAAAACCGCATGTTGGCGATTGCGTGTCGCGGCGGCGCCGCCCCAAGATAGAGCGGCAGCCACAATTGGCTCGACAGGTCGATCCTACGCGATCTAGAAAGATTCTGGGTGCTGCGTGATCGTGACCGTGGCAAATGACCGTTCATAGGGGCGTATTTGCATCGTCACTCGGCCGGCCACGTAGCATGTTAGCTCTACGTTGTAGCCAAACGGCTACCTCGCGAACTGGGGGCGCAACTACACGATCTGAAACTCGCGTTTACTCCCACCACAAGCGACCCTTAGAGCGCCGGCGTCGCCAATTGTGTGCGCAGCTTGTTCTCGAAGATCGCACCGGGAACCGCGCAACTTGACGCCGGCTCCGCGCCGCTGATCGACGGCGTGCGCCATACCCTGTGAGCGCTTCCAAAACAACCATAAGGTAGTAGGAGTGGCACAGCAATTTCTCGCTTCCTGCTCGACCCGGCGCGCCCTGCACGGTCGGCCCATGTGCACATATACTTGGAGCGCGAGTTTTGGCGTCGCGCTGAAGCGTCATCGCCCGGCGGCGAGGTCCAACCGCTTGACGCCGGGAACGGCTGGGATGCGGGGCGGACAATCCAACAGAAGGTAAACATGGAGTCGTGGCCGCAGGATCGGATCTATCGCCGCACCGCGTCCGGCGAGGATGCGTTGTCCTCGACCGACCCGGCGATCCCATCCGACTATCGCCGGATCCTCAGGGTCATCGAGGGCGATACGCATTCGGACGTTGTCCGAGGGCTGCTGCGGCAATTTCCCGACGCGCTGCTGGCCGACTGGCTCGCGGAGCTGGAGGAGCTTGGCCTGGTCGACTCGGATCCCGCAGATCCGACGCACGATCTCGATTTCACCAATCCCTTTCAGACGAAGCAATTCAGCGCACTGGGGATTTCGCCGGACGACACGGTACGCATCGAAAAACAGACGCGCGCCGCCCGCACGGCGCTCGATCGCTCAGGCAACTTCCTATCCCCGGACCGTCTCGAAAACCGCCCGCCGGTCGCCAAGAAAGCGCGAGAGATTATGGTGCTGATCGTCGAGGACGACCCGGACCAGGCGGCGCTCGCCAGGCTGCGCGTGAGTGCCGCCGGCTACTCGGTGCGCTTCGCGCGCGACTGCAAGGAGCTGCTCGATGAGATCCGCTCGCGTCCGCTGCCGGACCTGCTGTTGCTCGATATCCTGCTGCCGGATGGCAACGGCTTCGATGTCCTGGCGAACATGCGCCGCCACCCGAAACTCGCTCTGCTTCCGATCGTGATGCTGACGGTGCTGGCCAAACCCGAAGAGGTGCGCCGCGGGCTCGACCTCGGCGCCGACGGATATATCACGAAGCCCTACAGCAAGAAGATCCTCTCGGAGACGATTCGCTCCGTGCTCAGGCATTCGTAGCGGGACAAACTCGTCAAAGGGTGCAAAACGAGACGCCGCTGCGTGCGCGTTGCGCGAGATATGGATGGATAGATAAGACGGCCGGCCAGCCTGTCGCTAGGCTTGACCGGTTGCGCAAGCGCTGCCGCGCGACCCGAAACCGGGATGGGCTGGGTGACCGAAACTAAGCCACTGGTGCTGGTGGTGGACGACGACGAGAGCATGAGGCTGCTGCTGCGGCGGCAGATGGAGAACGACGGGTATCGGGTCGTCACGGCCGAGAATGGATTCAGCGCCATCGAAAAAGCGACCGGGGAGCCGCCCGACGTCGTGCTGCTCGATGCGCTGATGCCCGGAATCGACGGGTTCGAGGTCGCCGCAAGGCTCAAATCCGCCGAGCGCACCGCGACGGCGCAGATCATCATGGTTACGGTGCTCGAGGACCATCAGTCCAGGCTTCGTGCGCTCAAAGCCGGCGTGCAGGAGTTTCTCTCCAAGCCGGTGGACCGCAGCGAGCTTTCGGTGCGCGTGCACAACGTGCTGATGCTCAAGCGCTACAGCAATTTCCTCGCCGACCAGAACCGCATTCTTGAGCAAAAGGTGCAGGAGCGCTCGCATCAGGTACTCACGAGCTACCGCGAGACGATCGCGACCCTGACGCGCGCCGCGAGCTACAAGGACGAGGTAACCGGTGCGCATGTGCAGCGCATCAGCTACTACACGGAGGACATCGCCCATGCGATCAGCATGAATCCCGAATTCTGCGAGACGATCCGCTACGCAAGTCCCATGCACGACATCGGCAAGATAGCCATTCCCGACGCGATCCTGCAAAAGCACGCACCGTTGAATCAGCAGGAATGGGAGATCATGAAGTCGCACTCCGCGCTCGGGGCGCAACTGCTCGGCACGGGCGACTCGCCGTATTTGCGCATGGGTGCCGAGATCGCGCTGAACCACCACGAGCGCTGGGACGGGAGCGGCTACCCGTCGCGTCTGAAGGGCGAGGTCATCCCCATCTCCGCCCGCATCATGAACATCTGCGACCAGTACGATGCCCTGCGCTCGGCGCGCCCCTACAAGAGCGCCCTGTCGCACGAGGCCGTGGTCGAGGTCATCACCGTCGGCGATGGCCGGACTCTGCCGCCGCACTTCGACCCGGACGTGCTCGAGGCGTTTAAGCGTTGCGCCGCGCGATTTCGGGAGATCTTCGAGACGGTTGCCGACTAAGCTCGGGCCGGCTAGTGCTTACGCGATTCAATTGATCTCTCAAGCCCACCGATGAATTAATCGGACGCTGCCACGCCTTCACGCTAGTGATAGCCGAGTGAGCAGGAAACTTAGACGTCTCACGATATCCGCGGCAGACTATTAAGGAGCAGCCAATATAGGCCAAGCTGGCTAACGGCGTTTGTGAACTCGGCGAAATTCACCGGCTTGCGCACGTAGCTGTTTGCGCCGCTCTGGTAGCTGCGGATCATGTCCTCGTCCTCGCTGGACGAAGTCAGTATCACCACGGGGATCATGGCCGTACGGGCGTCGGCGCGGATTCGCTTCAGCACCTCAAGACCGCCGACCTTTGGCAGCTTGAGGTCGAGTAATACCACGGCTGGCATCTGGCTGGCATCGCGCCCCTCGCCTCTTCCGGACCCGAACAGATATTCGAGCGCCTCGTTACCGTCGCGCGCCACGGCGACCTCGTTGGCGACGTTGCCGCGCCGCAGTGCTCGAAGCGTCAATTCTTCGTCGTCTGGATTGTCTTCCACCAGCAAAATGGATTTATCGCTCATCGTCGCTCCCTTCTCTCTCTGGTTTCTTCATGTTGTACTTTCCTCATCGAACAGGGACCGGACTTGTTCACCGCTTGCCGGGCGCGCCAACAAATAGCCTTGGACCTCGTCGCAGTCCATCTTGGCGAGCAACGCAAGCTGCTCTTCGGTCTCTACGCCCTCCGCCACCACTTGAAGTCCCAGTGCATGCCCCAGCGAAACGACCGCCTGTACGATCGCGGCATCCTGGCGCTCCTTCGTCATCCGATGTACGAATGCGAGGTCCACTTTCAATCGGTCGATCGGCATGCGCGACAGATAACTCAGGCTCGAATAGCCGGTGCCAAAATCATCGATTGCAATCGTGACCTCCAACGCTTTGAGCTCGGCCATGGTTCGTACTGCAGCGTCTCCGCTTTCCATGAGCGCGCTTTCGGTGATTTCGAGCTCGAGCCGGGAGGCGGGAAACCCCGTCTCATCCAGGACACGCTTGACGATTCCGGGAAATGTGCCGTCGCGCAGCTGACGAGGGGAGACGTTTACGCCAACCCTCGGAGGGGACCCGCCTCGTGTTTTCCATTCGAGGACAGTGCGGCAGGCCCGGGCGAGAACCCATTCCCCGATCGGCCGGATCAATCCGGTTTCCTCGGCTACGGGAATGAAACGGGCCGGAGACACCGCCTTACCGTCCTTGCCGAACCAACGCAAGAGGGTCTCGACGCCTGTGGGCCGGCGCGTGCGCAAGTCGTACAGCGGCTGAAAGTGAAGCGTCAGCGCGTTCTGCTCAAGCGCGACTTGCAGGCCTCGCTCCAGCGCGATGCGCTCGAGCGCCTCCTCAGTCATCCCGGAAGCGTAGTACTGAAAGCTCCCGCCGCCTTGCGCCTTTACCCGGTGCACCGCGGCGCCTGCGTTACGCAACAAGAGCTCGAATCCATCGCCATCGTCGGGGAATAGCGCCGCGCCGATGCTTGCGGTAACACGAAGTTCCTTGCCGGCGACTCGCCGTGGACGACTCATGGCATCGAGCAATTTGCGCGCCACCGAATACGTATCCCCGGCATGCGCCAGATCCGCAAGCAGCACCACGAACTCGTCCGCACCGAGACGCGCAACGGTGTCACCGTCCCGTACGGTCGCGCGCAACAGCGCACCGATCTCCCGCAACACCTCGTCACCGACGGCGTGGCCGAAGCCCTCATTCACAAGCTTGAAGCGATCGAGGTCGATCGACAGCATAGCGAGCGGTCGGCGGCTACGGCGCGAGTGCACGATTGCCTGCGCGACGCGGTCGCCGAGAAGCAGCCGATTTGGGAGTCCCGTCAGCGCATCGGTATTGGCCATGTGCACGATTTGCGCCTCGTGGGCCTTGCGCTCGCGGATATCGCGTGCAATGGTCGAGTAGAACTGGGTCGCGCCGTCGGCACCCCGATGCGCCACGATCACCTGCGAGACCGGAATTTCGACACCATCCTGGGTAAGTAGCGCGCTCTCGCCCTCCCATGCCCCGTCCTTGTCTGCCGCAGGGACGGCAATTTCCCGCACCAGTCGGCGCGCGGCGGATGTGTATAGATCCTCCGCCTGACGCCCTATAGCCTCTTCACGCGTGATCCCGATTAGGCGGCAACCGGCCTCGTTCAGAAAGGTTAGACGCCGCTTTGCATCCTTGGTGGCGACAAGATCGGTAGTCGCCTCAAGAATTTGAGCGAGACGATGGCGTGTTTCGTCCGCAGTGCGTGCTACCACACGCTCTGCGGCCTCCCGCAATGCCCGCCGCACAGCGGAACCGAGACGCCTCAGATTGCCCTTCAATACGTAATCGGTCGCACCGCTCTGTAAGCACTGGACGGCAACTTCTTCGCCGATCGTCCCCGACACGAAGATGAACGGCACCGAAGGCGCAATGGTGGCCGCCAAACGAAGCGCTTCGGCGCCGGAGAAACCCGGTATCGTAAAATCCGACAGCATTACCTGAGGACGGAAATCCTCGATCGCGCGGCGAAGCCCCTCTTCGGTCGTCTCCACGCGGTACTCGATTTCCAGCCCCTCGCGCTTCAGCTGCCGTTGCATCAGCGTGACGTCGTCCGGCGAGTCCTCGATCAGCAACACGCGAATCGCCGCGCTCATACCTCGTGCTCCCGCCCCATCGCGGACGCCGCGCCGCTTGCGAGCGTGAAATACAGCGTAGCGCCTTTGCCGGGTTGGGCGTGCGCCCAGATCCTCCCGCCATGGCGGTGAATCACCCGCTGCACCGTAGCGAGGCCGATTCCGGTTCCAGGGAATTCCGAGACAGCGTGGAGTCGATGGAACGCCCCGAACAGCTTCTCGGCGTGCGCCATGTCGAAGCCGGCGCCGTTATCGCGCACGAAGTACACCGTCCGTTGTGCCTCGTGCAGCACGCCGAACTCGATGTTCGCCTGTTCGGTCTTCGAGGTGAACTTCCAGGCGTTTCCAAGCAGGTTCTCGAATACGACACGGAGCAGCCGAGGATCGCCGTTCGCCGCCACGTCGTCCCAGATCATCACGTCTACCTTGCGTTCCGGCTCGCGCTGCTGCAGCGACTTGGCTACCTGCCGTACGATTGTGCTCAGGTCGACTTCCAGTTTATTCAGCTCGACTCTGGAGATGCGCGACAGGTTCAGCAAATCGTCGATGAGCTGTCCCATGTGCTGAGTGGCCGAGCGAATCCGGTCCAGATAACGTCGCATTCCCTCATCGGCGCGATCAGCGTAGTCTTCGATCAGCGCCTGACTGAAGCCGTCGACTGCGCGCACCGGCGCCCGCAGATCGTGCGACACGGAGTAGGAAAATGCCTCGAGCTCCCGGTTCGTTTCCTCAAGCTGCGCGGTGCGCTCGCGAACCTTGACCTCGAGCGTCTCGTTCAGTCTCCGGATCTCTTCTTCCGCGCGCCGGCGATTGTCGATGTCCGAGCAGATGCGGACCCACTCGCGGATCGTGCCGTCCTCTCGCCGCACAGGAACGCCCCGCACCGAGAACCAGCGGTACGCGCCGTTGCGGCTCCGAATCCGGTATTCGTATTCGAACACCGACTGCGCCTCGATGGCCGAGCGCCACGCCTGCAGCGCCGGCCCTGCATCGTCCGGGTGCAGGGCCTTGGCCCACCCTTCACCTTGTACCTCCGCGTCGCTCTGTCCCGTATAGGCCTGCCACGACGGCGCCGGACCGGCAATCATTCCGCGCTCATCCGCCACCCAGATGATCTGCGCGGTTCCCTCCACCAGCGAGCGGTAGCGCGCCTCGCTCTCGCGCAGCGCGCGATCGGCTCGCTCGCGCTCAGCCATCTCGCGCTGAAGCTGCTGGTTGGCTTCCGCCATCGCGCTCGTGCGGTGCTCGATTTCCGCCAGCATGTCGTTAAAGGCCTCCACGAGGTAGCCGATCTCGTCGTCGGACATCTTCTTGGCACGAACGGAGTAGTCGCGCCGGTCCACCACGTGCCGTGCAAGGTCGGATATCTCCTGGATCGGTTGAGTGAGCATTCTCTGTAGCCACAGCGAGAGCAGAAGCGAGAGCACGAGCGCCGCCGCGGTGACGCCAAGGGCGATCACGGCGTAGCGCGCAACGCGCCGGTAGAGTCCGTAGTCCGCGACCAGGTAGACGCTCCCAAGAATCTCGCCGTTCGCAACGATGCGCTCGAAGATCGTCATGGTGTCACCGGATGTGGCGAGCCCAGCGCTATCCGGCAGCTTCGGAAAATCGAAATGGCCGCCCCCGCGCACGTAGCTCGCAAAGAAAGCGCCCTTCGCGTTGTAGATCGCGGCGGCGCGTACGCGAGGCCTCACCTGCAGCAAGCCCAGATTCGCGGCCGCGGCCTTCGGATCGTCGAAATTGAGCGCCGCGGCGCTTGCACGACCGATCAGCTCAGCCTGTGTCCTCATGTCGTTCGACAGGACATCCTGGTACGAGCGCAGGTCGAAGACCATCAGCGCGCCGGTGGCGACGAGCAGCGCAGACACGGTCGTCAGCAGGACGCCCGCGAGCAGCTTCGTCCGTACGGAACGAAGACGCAGCCAACGGGTCATTGCCGTCCCCCATGAACCTCACGCGCGACCGCTAGCAGCGCCGAAGCCAGCTTGAGGCGGTGACGCGCCGCCGCGTCGAGGAAAATTTCGAACCGCACATGATTATCGACGACGACGAAATTGATCACGCTGTTTGGGGGCTGCGCATCGTCTGATTCGGTCACGGTGAGCACGGGAAGACTGCGCG